>NZ_CAUYTL010000003.1:0-149835 GCF_963575615.1 Listeria rocourtiae subsp. hofi
TGCTTGGTTTTCCGCAATTCTTACATCCAATTGCTTTTGCGCTTCTGCAATTTGTGTAGTTAATTCGGCTTTTTTCGCGGCGTTTGTCACAGCTGCAACAAGCTCTTTAGCATTATCAATCGCATTTTGAGTTAAGCTCGATTTAATGGTTCCTGTGACGTCATTGTTGTTAAACAGCGCTTTTACCGCATTTGTTGCTACTTCTTGAGCGCTTGCTTCGTTGTGTGCAGCTTTTACAGAGTAACTTTCAAGCGATGCATAATGTTGCGCACCTAGCGTATTCATAGACGTATAGCCAGCACGTATATATACAATAGTACTTGTACTAATTGCTTTAAACTCAATTTGTGATCTGTCTGAAACTGTAATGTCTGATCTACCAGGTAACATATAAGTATTAAACTTAATTTTGTCCCCACCGTATTGGCTAACACCAACCTCTAAGCTCAAATGACTAGATGCATTAGCAGTGCTAGCGTATGAGTTACTTAGTCTATAAGTATAGTCAAAAATATATGACTTACCAACTTCTGTACTAATAGTCACTGCAGTGAAACCAGCAGTTTCGCTAATTTTTTGCGTTTCGTGTAGATAATAATTAAATGGATTATCTTTAGCAACCATTCGATGATTTTGGCCTTTTAACTCATATCGATTCGGGTCTGTCCCCGTCAATTCAAAACCTGTTGCTGGTTGTGGCGTGTTCGTGTACTCTCCTAAAATCGTAAAATTCTTAAAGCGTTGGTTCAACAAACCTGTATCTTTGTTTATTAATTCAGATTCAGTTGTCGCTACTGCTGTTTGAACTTGCTCTGCTGCATATGCCGACAATACATTAATGGATGGTGTAACATTCACTCCTAAAATTGCTAATGTAACTGATGTTGCTAAAGCTTGTTTTGTAATCTGTTTTTTTAAAATCATGTTCAATCTCCTCTTTAACTTTTAATTTAGCTCACTTTTGTGGCTGTTTTAACTTTAATAAATATTACATATCTGTTTTCTTTCTACTCGGGATAAGTGTTTGCTTTTGTGAAAATTAGTGTATTTAATTAGCTTGAAGGTTCCTATATCAGAGATTCAGGTGAAGCAAAACCAGAAAATATCAATTTTAATGCGACGAATAGGTTAATTTTTTACAAAGATGACTTATTTATTATTCCTTATAACAACATCTAGATAGCACAATAAAGCTCTATTATTTTTCCTCAAAGGCCCGTAACAAACGTCGTATGTTTTGCTTTCCAATCTTCCAATTTAATAAATACCCAGAAATAATAGATACCAAATGTGATGATCATAAGCAACAACCATTTTATCCAATTGCCAAATAAACCAAACGCGGAGCCACTGAATTGCATTCTGCGTCCTTCGATAACAGTATGGTTTATTTTCCAGCCATAAATCATCGTTAATGCCCATGGATAACAGATGCCAAACGTAATAACAGTTACAATAAATCCAAGGATAATCCAACCAATATACTGGAATAAACCACCATCAAAAAAAGAAGTCCGTCCGTTCTTCTTTTCGTAAAAATATTCTTTAGACATATTTAATTACCTCCTCTACATGTTATTTAGAAACTTATAGTATCATTTCCGCTAATATATTTTGAGATTTGTCACGCCCCACGATGACTATAATACTATTCGCATCGAGCTTCTTGTCTACTACATAAGACTTGAATGTGCCATCGATTGTTACACTTGTGATTGTGCCTGATGTTCCCACTAGTACTTTGATGATTAGATTTTTAAAGATGATTCGTCTATTGTTTGCATTATATAGCATTTCTTTTAAAAATTAATGCTGTCTCTCAATATCGATAATATAGGCTTCCATTTTTTTAGATGAATAAAAATCTTCTTATTGTTTATCTTTACTACACCAAGTTTCATCAAATTGTGTAACACTCTCGATATAGTATTTACATGAAGCTGTACATAATTAGCTAGCGTCACCACCGTTATCGGGGGAATTGTGCAAAAATCAGATTTTTTTGAATTCAACAGATTTAACTTATCTAATAAATGATGCATCGTCAGCACCACTTTGCTCTCTGCTTTTTCACGGCGTATGCTCTCTTTAAACTCCATATTTTGACGCTCTCGCAACGTATAGCTGTAATGATACAAATTTCCTTTTTGCGTATTCAACAATTTATCTACAATGTGCGCCTTATTAAATTTCAAAACAGTCATCACCTTCGAAATCGCTTTATACGAATAGTTCGAACTATTGAATGTAAATAAATCTGAAAAACCGATAATATCATCACTCGCTTTTATATCCAAAACAATGTTATCCTTTTCCATTGTCGCAATTCCAGACTCAATAATATAAATAAACTCGGTATCTGGTCTCTTGTCCTCTACCATTCCCGTATGAATCATCTCTCTAAGCAAATACGTATTTTTCTTAAATGAAATCGTTTCGTAAGGAATTGGCATAGCTTCTTCTGTACAAAGAAAATCAGCAAACTTCGAAAGATTAAAGTACTCTCTAATTTTCGTTATATCGTAAAGGTTTTTTATCGCTTCTGTATAGGAATCCAACCTATTCCACCTCCTTTCCATTCTATGATCTATATTACATTAGCATTAAAGTTATTTCATGTGATACACACAAAGAAAACCATGCTTATATAATATATTACTTATCTTAACAAGATTAGAGATTATTTGTTTAGATTACCTAGAGGTAAAACAAGTTTTTAATGACTTTTTAATGACTTTTTAAGTTCTATAAGTCACAATCGTAGAACCATCACTCCCTTACTGAACGTCCGTATGCTAATTTTGATGCGATTTAAAACATATCAATATGCATTTTTCGACTTATATTATAAATAACACCTTAACTTTTCAGTTTTTTCAATACTTTAGTAACCGTATTAGGATTTAGATTCGTGTACTTAGAGATATTTGATGGATCACCTGCATCTAGGTAGGTATTTTCAATATAAGGAAATTAAATTACGTAATTTTTTTAACTTTAAAAAAATGAAAAAATTCTAGTTTCAGCCAACTGATGCTCTATACTAAGGTTAAGCAAGACAAAAACTAAACGAAGAGGTTGATTTAAATAACAAAGAAAAAATAGGAAGAAGCTGTTAAACGTATTAACGGCCAAGGCAATTATCTTATCAAGTATTAGTGGAGAGGTATTAATACAATCTTTAACAGCATTAGCAGCAGAAGATCAGAATGTAGTTGGAGTAGCGAGTACAGGAACACAAAGTAGTCTACTAAACTTCAATAGGGAGCCATACAGCACAAATAAACTAAAATACTGGATTTCACAATCAAATAGCAGCATCTTCTAATATCGACACATATACGAAATCAGAAAATGTCTACACGATTTCTGATGTATTTAAAACAGTCAAAGTGAATAATGACAATTCATTCACATTAACAAGTACGAAGCTACCTCATACAATTGCACAAAACGTAAAAACGGAAATTGGTAAAGAATATACAGTATCTACATGTGTACAACAAAATGGCGTTCCTGGGGCAGTTACGGAGCAACTTGGTAATAGATGATGAAACAATTGCACCGACAACATATAGATGAAACACAACTAACAGAAAAAGAAATAAAGTAGAAGTAACAGGAAAGGGCAATACGTTAACCTTGCAACAAGATATCTACCTGACAGAAATATTCAACAATTCCGACATCACGTGTTATCAGAAATGAGTGTTGTAAGTTCTAGATAAGCAACTATACCAAGACGATAAGAGCAATCAAATCCTGTATCTTACCATCTTTCTACCGATTAATCCATTTTATTTAGTAAAATATCACAAAAAATTCACAAAAAACGACACTCAACATCTAGGTATTAAGGAAAATGACCAGCAATTTTTGTTAAAGTTAACTTAGCCGCAAAAGTGAGATAAATTAAAAGTTTAAGAGGATACATGACATGGTTTTTAATACACAAATAGGATATATGCCAATAAAGTAAACAATAGAATAGCTAATATTATTGGAATGGTGTTCTGTTGGGGAGCAACCTACTGTCTCTGAGAGGCTGGCATAGAAGCTTGTAATCCCAATGTTTCTGATGAAAGTTCAAATATTTATCGATAAAGTTCGCTATGAAATAGTAATTGTGATCGTTAGCTTCTCGCATGTATAGCATCGGATGTTTTAAACAAAATAATTTAAGTTTTAGTAGCGGATAATATTTTGAAATGGAGGAATGAAAGAATGAGAAAAAATAAGTGGGATCTTTTTTTGGCTACTATATTTCTGGTTGCTACAATAAGTGTCTTTACGACGTGGGGGTTAAAAGTAGACGCAGCGACAATGGAGAAGAAGTTGGATACTTTGGAAAACCCAGCTTGGATGAGGAACCAAGGACTATCTAAAGGTGTTAATCATGATCGACAAGATTTGGGAGTGATTCTTCCAAAGAATGCAACAATCGAAATTCGTCAAACCAATACGAATTTTAAAGATAATATCACATTAGAGTTACTAAACGATGACAACCAAACAGAAAATACTTATACGGTTGGAAGTTCATGGGTGAAAATAACGGCAAGTAGCGACTCTGTTCCGTTTATAAAAACCACATTTACAGCTAATGCCCCAGTTGTAGAATACAAAGTAAGCGACACAGCCATTAGCTTGCCCGTGTTGAAACAAGGGGATGGCGAAACCGCATTCTTCAATAAATGGGACACAACAAAAGCGGCATTCGGATTAGTGAGTAATCAATATATCCAGATTTTAGTTCCAGCCGGAGATAAATCTTATCTGAAGAAAATGGATGATTTCAAGTCCATTGATGCTTTATTAGCCTATTACGATACGTTATTTGAAACGTTTAATGAACTAGAGGGTATTTCATTCACATCAAAAAATGCGACGGACAAAAATATTCCGAATCGCTACTTTGCGAAAGCAGATAAACATGGTGCAGGTGTAGCTTATTACGGTGGTAATTATACCGCAGAAACGAGTGCGTCTGTGATCTCATTCTGGTTAAAACCTGGATGGGGCGGACTTCACGAGATTGCTCATGGTTATCAAGGTGACTTTATGTCAGACACGACATTTTCGACAGGAGAAGTCTGGAATAACTTATACGCAGATAGCATGCAGAAAAAAATGATGGGTAAAGATTATTACAGTGGTTGGCTATACGGTGGTAATGTGGCGAATAAGGAGGAAGCTTTCGAAAAAAATGTGTACACAACAAAAACACCTGTGAACAACTGGGATCTTGCTAACAAGTTATACATGTTGACTTTGATGAAAGATATGGCTGGCGACAAAGCTTTTACACATTTTAACCAAGCGTATCGAGCTGACGCGAACGCAACTAAAAAGAATAAAGATGCTTTCCTATTAGACCTCTTGACTAAATATTTCGGCGAGGTAAGTCACTATGATTTTACGCCTTTCGTGGAACTTGTTCAAGGATCGATATCAGGCAATCAAAAAGCTGAAAATCTGTATTCTGGCAATAAAGCTGTTTATCCACTGGCCTCTTTACTATCAGGAGACAACTTGAAAAAAGCACGCCAAGATACAAAGCTAGATACAAAATGGGGATTGGTAAGTAATGACCAACTCAATAAGTACAAATTAACAGCAACAACAAAAGTGACATTTTCCATCAATGATTTCGCGCAAATAGAAGGAAAAGTATTACGAATAAAAAATGGTGCAGATGTTGTTCGCGAGATAATCATCACGTCGCCAACGATGACGCTAAAAAATATGCCAATTGGAATTTACTCCCTAGACATCGCTACAGGAACAACTCGTTTTTATGAGCCAGAAACAAATTATTTGGCGATAACAGATCACGGAAGTAGCGCAACTATCACGATGAATGAGATCCAAACATCGACGATAGCGGAGCAAAAAATGGTGTTTAAAGGCCTAGGTGACAACATTTTTGCGATTACTACGGTTGACCCTGAAAAAGGGAACTTGGAATTAAACGTGACAAATAACAAACCACATTCTTATTTTGCAAACGAGTATGCTTCTATCGAAGTTTTCGACGAGCAAGGGAAATCGCTTTTCAAGAAAGTAATGAATGGGAATGGGACAGAGACTGGCAAGTTCCAAATGGCTATCAAACCTAACGATACAATCAAGATCATGCACAAAGAGCCAAATCGCTTTAGTATCATTGGAGCATCTGCCAAGCTAATAAATACAGCGACAGAGCAGACGTTTAAAGTCAGCAAATATGGATTAACGAGTAACGTGACAAAAGTGACGGATCAGGATGCTTTGGCCAATTATAAATCCAATTTAGTTGCTTTTGCTGAAACAGTCATAGCGAAATTCAAAAATGAAGATTACGCAGCACCGAAAACAAAACTAAAAAAAGGAATCCAATATTTATCAGATACCGACGCAGATAAAATCAAGTATCAACAAACCTATGCTAGTCTTTTAGCACTCAAAGGCGAAGCAACATCGAATGCAGTCAAAGAACTATTCAATAACAATGATGTCACAGGAACAATCAAAGAAGATACAACACAAGACGCAATCGATAAAGCAAAAGAACTCGTATCGACCTTGACGGACACAGACAAAAAAGTAGCGTTAGAAGCGCAAATCGCAGAAGCACAAAAACAACTAACAGACAAAGAAACCAAAGTAGAAGTAACAGGAAAAGGCAACACGTTCATCTTGCAACAAGATCGCTACCTGACAGGAACATACACTGGCGACGTAGCATCAATGAGCGTAGAAGTAAACGGTAAACTTTACTACGGTGGAACAGTTAAAAATGGCGAATTCAGTTTCTATGCCTTAGACAAAATTGCATCAGTAAGCGATAAAGTCATCATTAACTTGCACAGTGCTGACAAAACAATCCAAGCATCATTCCCAGTAGTAGTAAAAGAAGCAACGAAAGTAACACAAAACGCCTTCAAAGTGAAAGATTCCTATATCACAGGAACATTTAACAACTCCGACATCGCAAAAATGGGTATCGTTGTAAACGGCAAAGCATACTGGGGCGGAACAGTTGCGGATGGTGAGTTCAAGTACTATGCCTTAGACAAAATTACTAGCGCAACAGATGAAGTCGTATTAAACTTCTACAATGCAAACAATGAACTAATCATCTCGAAAAACCTTGTTATCACGACACCAGCTGTTACCTCAGGTGAAATCGTATCTGCGAACCTAGCAGTTGGCGATAAGAACATTGTCGGAACCATCACAGGCGATATTAAGAGCTTCGGCGTAACAATCGACGGCACAACATACAATGGTGGAACAATTGCCGCAGATGGCACATTTAAGTTCTATGTAGCAGACAAGAAATTCACAGCTGACAGCGTAGTGACGATCGTTGGTTACGACAAAACAAAAAACATCTTGGCAGAAACAAATATCGTAGTATCTAAATAAGCAAGTAAATTAAGACGATAAGAACGCCATCAATTCTGGCCTCTTATCGTTTTTTTGTGAATAGCACACAAAATTCACAAATGAGGAGACTCATATCTAGGTAGAAAGAAAAATAGCCTAAAATCTTTGTTAAAGTGAACTTAGCCACAAGAGTGAGCTAAAGAAAAGGAGATAAGATATGATGTTAAAAAAACAGATTACCAAGAAAATTGTAGCAACATCAGCAATACTAGCGATTATAGGAGGACCGATGGCTGCACCAATCAACGTATTATCAGTATCCGCGGCAGAAACAATAGTAGATCCCATGGAAGTAGCACGTCAAGACATGGTAAGCCAAAATATACAGTCTCTATTCAACGGCAATAATGTAGCAGGAACCATCAAAGCTGAACTGACGCAAGCTACTATTAATAGGGTGAAAAAGGGGATTGAAACTCTCGCAAGCGCAACGAAAAAAGCAGAATTCACAGCGCAAGTAGCAGAAGCCCAAAAACAACTCAAAGAAAGAACCACTGAAAGGCAAGGTAGAGCAGCCGTAAACCAACTTTTCAAAAATGGTGATCCAACGGGCACAATTAAGGACGGTTTAACGCATGTATATATCGATGGAATGGAAATTATCGCTAATTTTGTGGGGAATCCAGATATAAGATCTGAACTACAAGCAGGAATCGCCAGCGCTCGTGCACAAGTTGATGGAAAAACAAGTGGAGAAGATGCAGCTGAATTAGCGCGCCAAGAAGTAGCAAAAAATGTTGTAAAAGGTCTTTTCAATACAATGATGTGATTGGAAAAATCAAGGGGGATACAGATCAAGTAGCAATAGATAATGCCAAAAAATTAGTAGCGCTAATCACAGATACTACCAAAAAAGCGGAATTACAAGTACTGATTGCAAAAGCTCAAAAACAAGTAACAGAAAAAGAAACATCGATAGCTGGGACAGTGAATGTGTTCGCACTAAAAACAGATTGTTATGTAGCAGGAACATATCAAGGTGATGTAATAGCTATGAGCCTGGACGTAAACGGCAAACGTTACTACGGTGGAACCGTGAATAACGGAACATTTAGTTTCTATGCTTTAGATAAAATTTTCAATACAAATGATGTTGTTATCGTAAATTTACGTGGTGTGGGTAATGTTATCAAGACATCTTTAAGCGTGACTGTGAAGAACTATAAGAGCTTGGAGTAAGAAGCTTCTTATCGTTTTTTAGCTCTATCTTTCATAAAATTAAGTGGTAAGGAAGCATATGATGCAATAAGTAAAATTAGTACGGCTGTAAGAGCGAATTAAACTAATACTTGCAAATGGCGAAATCACATCAGCATAACATTTACATCTGGTGCATTTAAATACCACACTGTGGATAAGAAAATCAAAACTGATAGTACAGTCATTATTTACACTTACGACAAAGCAAAAGCAGTTCGGAAGTAATGATAGAAGTATCTAAGTAACGACTAGAGAAATTGCTGAAATTAGTCAGTATATTTAATTTTAGTGGTTTTTTATGATAATAATCAAACACTAATTTTTCATATTTTTAATTCCTTTTTTGAAAGATTTGAAAAACCCCGATTTGGAGTAAATGATGTTCTATACTAAGTTTAGGCAAGAAAAAATAAAGCAATTGAGAGAGGTTGATAAGTATGAAGAAAAATATGTTGAAAAAAATATTAACGGTAGTCACAGCGACAACAATTGTAGGTTCAGGAACGTTGGAGGTCGTGGCATCATTGCCAACGACACAAGCACAAGCGAGTGTATTGCCTGCACTAGACTCTAAGTGGGAAGTGTATAGAGCCCAAGCAGCAAATGGTGGACTGAGTTTCAATGGTAACTATACGATGACTAACTCTGTGGTTAAACTTACTCAAGCCAATTACGAATCCTATAGTAAGACAGCGGTCAATGCTAGCAATAATTTAGAAGTAGGAAAAGAGTATGAAATCTTTTATTCTACAAAAGCAACGACAACAGTCGCAAAACATTATGTTGACGTTAGGGTTATGCTAGGAACACTTAGTCAAGGTGGAAGGGCCCTTTCTTCTGGCGCTAAATTTAAAATGACTAAAGGTTCCTTAATCATGATAGATGTAGCAACAAAGAATGCTGCAGGCACGGCTATGAATTATAACTTTGATGTAGAAGTAAGTGGTTTAACCATTCAAAAAACACAAGCTCAAGTAGAAAAAGATGCACTGGAAGAGGCTAACAACAAGGATAAAGTAGCACAAGATGATGCACGTGAAGCAGTCAATGACTTATTTGAAAATAAGAATCCACAAGGGCTAATCACAGAATATGTAACACAAGAAAGTATTGATAAGGCCAAAGAACTTGTTGACAAAGTGGTGGATTCGACAATCAAGCAAGAGTTAGCGGCATATATAGCGGAAGCACAAGCACAATTAGACGTGAAGATGGCGGAAGTAGTAGCAGAACAAGCACGTCAAGAAGCAGCAACAGATGCAGTTAAAAACCTATTCAACAACAATGATGTAACAGGAACAATCAAGGATAGCACGACACAAGAAGCAATCGATCAAGCAAAGGAGCTATTAGTAGCTGTTACAAGCATAGATAAAAAAGCAGAATTAGAAGCGCAAATCGCAGAAGCACAAAAACAATTGGATGCTAAAGCTGAAGAAGGAACAGAAAAAACACGCCAAGAAGTAGCAACAGATGCGGTTAAGAATCTATTCAACAACAATGACGTAACAGGAACAATCAAGGACAGCACGACACAAGAAGCGATTGACCAAGCAAAAGAATTAGTAGCAGCTATCACAGATGCAGCTAAAAAAGCAGAATTAGAGTCTCAAATTGAAAAAGCTCAACAACAACTAACAGAAAAAGAAACTAAAGTAGAAGTCACTGGAAAAGGCAATACGTTCACACTTCAACAAGACCGCTATTTGACAGGAACCTACACAGGCGATGTATCATCGATGAGCGTGGATATCAATGGCAAACGCTACTACGGTGGAACAGTAAAAAGTGGCGAGTTCAGTTTCTACGCCCTAGATAAAATCGCAAAAGAAACTGATGAAGTAATGGTCAACCTTCATGGTGCGGATAAGTCTATCCAAACAACTTTTGTAGTCATAGTAAAAGTTCCAACAAAGATTACACCAAATGCATACAAATTGAAAGATTCGAATATCACAGGTGCATTCAACAATCCAGATATCACAAAGATGAATATCGTTGTTAATGGTAAAACATATTGGGGTGGTACGCTAGCAAACGGCGAGTTCAAATTCTACGCCCTAGACAAAATCACAAGTGCAACAGATGAAGTAACAATGAATTTCTTCAACGCAAAAAATGAGTTAATCATTTCGAAAAACTTAACCATCGTAGCACCAGTTGTCACATCAGGTGAAATCACAAGTGCAACCGTAGCAGTGGGCGATAAAAACATCATTGGGACTATCACAGGCGATATCAAGAGTTTCGGTGTAACTATTGATGGCACAACGTACAATGGTGGGACCATTACAGGAGACGGCACCTTTAAATTCTATGTAGCCGACAAAAAATTCACAGCAGATAGCATTATTACAATCGTAGGTTACGACAAATCAAAAAATGCATTATCTGAAATGGCATTACCAGTTACTAAATAATAGAGATATAAAAACTAAGCAATAAAAAACTCCCCATAAAGTAAACACTAGAAAAATAAAAATTCTAGCTACTTTGTGGGGAGTGTTTCATGTAATAATGAACAAAGGCAGCTTGAATAATAGCTATTATTCAAGCTGATCAATGTAATTTTGCAATCGCATAATATCGCGCATAGTAGGCGGCATGTTCCACACCATAACATTTACATCCTGATCTAGCCAAATGGGGTAATCTGTTATAATTAGTCTTGAAATAAGCGGATTGTCCATCTCGTTCCAATCATCAGAAAAAAGCACCAGCGCCTCAGAAAAATGCTTTCTAATTTCCGTTTTTAAAAATGTCTCCCAGAAGAATCCATTCTTAGCGATGACTTTTACATGTATAATTTTTTCCTCTGCTTCATTTAGCAGAATAAATAGGAATAAGTCATTCATATAGGATGTAATGATATTTTTATTATCTCGAATATATTGGTAGCCGGGAAGCTTTTCATATTTCGTTAAAACCATGTCGATTTGTTGTGTGATGTCGGTGTCTGGTATTGTTTTTTCGGTAAAATAGTCTACATCGATAATCAAATTCTTCTTCTGAACAAAGCTAAAGCGGGTTAAATAATCTAGTACGACAACGACTAGTCGATCAAAGTCTGTAGTTTGATCTTTGATAATTTGAGCGAGGTCAAAACCTAACTGATAACGTTGATTGCGATATTTTTTATGATATGCCATTCGAAAATCAATACGCGAATGGTCTACATAAGAAAATGGTCCAAGCGTGCAAGCTAGCAAAATTAAGTGCCGCTCAGTGGTACTTAGCTCGTGATCTAGATTCAACTCTAGATCACTGAAATCAATTTTATCAGCTTCAAAATAGGTTTCCAGATTCTCGACATGATCCTGCTCATCTTCGAGTGTGGCTAGATAACCTTGCTTTATTCGCGTCAAAGAGACACCAATTGCGACAGCATAATCCATTCGAGCGCTAAGAGAATAAGAGATGTGCAAGTGTTTTTCTAATTTTTGGATAAAATGATCAATATCCTGATAGTCAAAGTCTTTGATAAACCAACCTGCATAAGGGACACATTTACTTATCCAGTGATAAAATAAAAATCTGATATTCAATTCATTGCCAAGTATTTGAAATGGTGTTCTATTGAGAATTAGCCTACTTTTTGCTAATAAATCATCCATTTCTGAAAGTCTAGCATAGAGGCTAGTAAGCCCTAGGAAATTCTCTTCTGCCCATTCTTTAGGTAAGCGCTGTTCATCGTTAAAAATAGAGAGGCCGACTAAGAAAAGGTCACTTGTCGAAAGTATGTTGGCTGTCAAATAGTCAAAACTAACATCCATGCTAACTTTTAATGACAGCATCCGGTCATCTTCCTCGATATGGGCCACCTCATCTGGAAATATAGAATTAATGAGTTCCACGTCTTTCATCAATGTATTTAACGAGCAGCCAACTTGATCCGTTAATTCTTTCTTTGCTTTTTTTTCATCAGAAATAAATAGGATATTGAGCAGTACTAACATTCTATAAGCAGACGCAGAAACAAAACTTTTCATACGAAATTCCCCCCTCGCAGATCGAGCTACTTCTAACCGATCCTTGGATACCTTATAGTTACCCTGATTTTATGATTTTATTCGCGCGAAAGGCCATAAAAGTAAGACATAGAATCTTATTTTTACGGCTTTTTTGTAGTTATAGATGCTTTTGATGAAATTCCAAATGTTCGTCGATAAAACTTGCAATGAAATAGTAGCTGTGATCGTAACCGTCTCTCATGCGTAGCGTCAATGGATAACTTTTCCCATCTGCGATTTCGGCTAACTTCTCAGGTTGCAATTGCTCATGATAAAACGAATCACCAGTTCCCTGATCAATCAAAATCGGAGCCTGTGTACCATCATGTTCAGCCAACAACTTTGTCGCATCCCATTCCGGCCAACTTTCCCGATTTTCGCCCAAATATGCATCAAACGCTTTCTGTCCCCATGGAACCTCCATCGGATTCACAATTGGCGCAAAGGCTGAAATCGAGCGGAAGCGTCCAGGATTACGTAATCCGATTACGAGCGCACCATGCCCCCCCATCGAATGCCCCATAATCGACTCCGAGCCAGTCAAACCGAATTCCTCGCGCACAATTCCCGTAAGCTCCGTCACGATGTAATCATACATCTGGAAATTCCGCGCCCAAGGTTCCTGCATCGCATTAACATAAAATCCAGCCCCTTGCCCCAAATCCCAGTCCACATCATCCGCGACATCGTCCCCGCGAGGACTCGTATCCGGCATCAATAACGCCAAACCAATCTCTGCGGCCCGTTTCTGTGCCCCAGCCTTATGCGTGAAATTATCATCCGTACACGTCAAGCCTGAAAGCCACCAAATGAGTGGAGGCGCCTCAAATTTTTCCTTATTCGGCAAAAATAAGCTAAACGTCATATCACAACCTAGAACTTCCGAGTAATGCCGGTACTTCAACTGCGTCCCATCAAAACTCCGATGTTCCTCCAGCAACTCCAATTTTTTAGTCATACGAAAGCACCGTCCGAATCGATTCACCATTGTGCAACAAGTCAAACGCCTCATTAATGTTCGCAAATGGCAACGTATGCGTAATAAACGGATCAAGCTTGATTTCGCCCTTCATCGCTTGCTCCACCATACCTGGCAATTCGCTGCGTCCTTTCACACCGCCAAAAGCTGAACCACGCCACACGCGACCCGTCACGAGTTGGAATGGACGGGTACTAATTTCTTTTCCAGCCGCAGCAACACCAATAATCACGCTTTCGCCCCAACCTTTATGGCAACATTCCAACGCTGAGCGCATCACATCAGTATTTCCGATGCACTCAAAGCTAAAGTCAACGCCACCATTTGTCATTTCGACAATTACTTCTTGAATCGGTCGAGCATGATCTTTCGGGTTTACAAAGTCAGTTGCGCCCATCTCTTTTGCTAGCGTGAATTTATCAGGATTCGTATCAATCGCGATAATTCGGCCAGCCCCAGCTTGTACCGAACCTTGAATAACCGCTAAGCCAATAGCACCGAGTCCAAAAACTGCGACCGTATCGCCAGTTTGAACCTTCGCCGTATTATGAACTGCACCAATCCCAGTCGTTACACCACAACCAAGCAAACATGCTTTTTCAAGTGGTGCATCCGGATGGATTTTTGCAAGCGAAATCTCTGGAATAACCGTGTACTCGCTGAATGTGCTCGTGCCCATGTAATGATAAATGGGTTCGCCCTTATAAGAAAATCGTGTCGTTCCGTCTGGCATCAGGCCTTTGCCTTGCGTTTCGCGAACTGCCTGACAAAGATTCGTTTTTCCAGATGTACAATATTCACATTCACCACATTCCGCGGTGTAAAGTGGGATAACGTGATCACCGACCGCAACACTCGTCACGCCTTCCCCAATTTCGATAACAATCCCGCCACCTTCATGCCCTAAAACGGCTGGGAAAACGCCCTCAGGATCATCACCAGAAAGTGTGTAGGCATCCGTATGACAAACCGCCGTATCCGTAATTTTAACTAAAACTTCCCCTTTTTTTGGAGCCTCCACATCAATTTCAACGATTTCAAGAGGTTGTCCAGGTGCAAAAGCCACTGCTGCACGTGATTTCATATACATTACTTCCCTTCGAGGTGTTATTTTTTACATACAGGTTTAGTATACTATAGGGCATGAAGGGATTCGAGGGCTAAGCCTTGACTCTCCCTTTTTTATCGTTATAATTGGGACAAATGGAGGGTGACGTGGATGGGAAAATCGATTTTTGTAATGGGCGTCGATATTGGAACGACGAGCACGAAAGCGGTGATTTTTAATGTGAAAGGTGAGGTCGTGGCGCGGGAATCGCGAGGATATCCTTTGTTAACGGATGATTCTGGGATGGCAGAACAAGAGCCTCAAGCTATTCTGGAAGCTGTCGTGGCATCGATTCGAGCTGTTATATTGAAGGCGAATGTAGATGTGCGCGCAATTTCTTTTAGCGCGGCGATGCACAGTTTGATTGCGATGGATGCGGATGGGAAACCATTGACGAATTGCATCACATGGGCGGATCAACGTAGCGGTGAAGCTTTGGAACGACGAAAACGCGATTTTTACTTGCATCAAGTCTATGAAAAAACAGGAACACCAATTCATCCAATGAGTCCCTTTGCCAAACTTTGCTGGTTACATGATGATTTTCCCGATGTTGTGGCGAAAGCAGATAAATATATTGGAATAAAAAGTTACGTTTTGCATGCCCTTTTTGGCGAATATGTCATTGATGAGGCATTGGCGTCGGCGTCTGGATTATATAATATTCTGATACATGACTGGGAACCACTAGCTCTTGATATCACACAAATAGCGGCATCAAAACTCCCGAAAGTCGTCTCAGAATCGTACGTTTTTCAGGAAATGCTACCAGTTTGGAAGGAAGCACTTAGCGTCATTGCAGAAAATACGCTCTTTATCGTTGGAAGCAGTGACGGCGCGCTTGCCAATGTCGGCATCGGCTCTATTGGTGAGCATGATGTTACGCTTACTGTCGGAACAAGTGGCGCAGTTCGCAAGCTGACAAAAACATATCACGTCGATGAGTGGCAACGAACTTTCTGTTACGGAGTCGCGAACGGCTATTTTGTACAAGGCGGTGCGGTAAACAACGGCGGTGCAACCCTTGCTTGGGGATTAGAACAATTCGGCACCGATGCTGAGCGCACAACAAATGATTTCACCAGTTTCATCGACAGCACAGATCAGACATTACCCGGCGCAAACGGCCTGCTTTTCCAGCCATATCTGCTAGGCGAACGCGCGCCATATTGGACCGATCAAATCCGCGGTAGCTTCATCGGGCTGACCATTAACCATAAACGCGCACATTTCATCCGAGCCATTTTAGAAGGAATTGCCTTCAATTTAGCGCATGTTTATGAAGTGATGAGTGACCCGCACGATAAAATTCATGTCACCGGCGGACTATCTCAAAGCCCGATTTGGTGCCAACTCGTTGCTGATGTTTTTGATCGTGAAGTCATTGTGCCCCACACTATTGAAGGCTCAAGCCTAGGGGCTGCAATCATCGCTTTATATTCCTTAGAAATTTTACCCACACTCGAACTCACGAAAAAATTACCGCCGAGTCGCATCTATCAACCAAATCCAGAGAATGTCACCATATACAATGAACTAAAACCGATTTTCCAACAAATCACAACACAGCTAATGGGCAGTTATGAACGTTTAATTGATTGGCAAAAAAGCCAAGTAAATGGTAAGATAGAAACAAATAACAGATAAAGCGCACATCACAGGCAAAAAAACGTGGGGTGATTTGAATGAACCGCAAATTAGTATGGACGTTAATCGTTCTAGTAGGGATTTGTTTATTGGGGACATTAATTGCAGTATTAGCGAACTTGTTTTACTTTCATGCATAAAAAACTGGCCGAGGCCAGTTTTTTATTTTTAATGCAAGGTGCACTTTCAAAAATAAACACTGCAAAATCTACATTTTGGGAGTGAGATAGAAGGCTCTCCCCATTAATAACTGAAAAAGCGAATTTACATTAAATTTTGAAAAAAGACTGAATCATGGTAATATAAGTAATGTATTGGTTTTTCGAAAATAATAATTAATCAAAAGGGGAACTATGTCAATGAAAAACAAAATAGCTTTATTTTTAATGGCATTATTAGTTGTTTTTTCACCAATTTCAGCGAGCGTAACGGGCGTTTCGAGTATTCAAGCGGAGGCAGCTGTTAAGAATCCAGTCAAAGTATCTTTAAGTACAACCGCACCAAAACAACGCACAAATGTGACACTAAACGTATCTGGTGTACCGAAAAATACGGCTTATACAGGAACTATCTTCTATAAGTCTAAAAAAACCTACATCTCTGGAAAAGTTGGCACAGCTAAAAAATTCAATATTAGCACAGCGACAAAGGGCTATAAAGTAAAAATCGAAATAGTTGTGAAATACAATAAGCAAACATACAAATCATACGCCTATTTCACACCACGGTGATTTAAAAGATAGACCAATACAAAACGAGAAGTGATACCCCTAATAGCGGGTATCGCTTTTTTGAATGATTTGGAGAAAGTCTATATATTACAGTGTAGATGCTACTAGACTACAACCAATTCTTATTATATTAGACTGTTAGTGACTAACTCTAGATCTATTGTCATATGTGATATTGCCAATATTTCTCGATGATACGGTAGAGTGTAGCCATAGCATAGGTGCGGTTTGTAACATCATAGTTGTGTATGTAATTGATAGGGGCGTAACAATAGAGGTTGATATCAGCAATTTCAGAGAGTGTGTTGGGAGTAATATGAGTAAGCGATATCAATGTTGCTTCTGTTTTTTTGACGAGGCGGGCAACGTCATTTAAAGATTCAGATTCGCCGCTCATACTGATGACGAAAATGAGGTCACCGGCTTTAAGTTCATGGATACTGTAGAGCATGTCGTGACGGTGTTGGTAGTAGTGGCTGCGTTTGTCGGTGCATCGTAGTTGTTTGGCACTGATTTCGCAGAGAAATTGACTGTTACCGATGCCATAAAAGTGAACATCACGAGCTTTTTCAATAAGACTAACTATTTTTTCGACGGTTGTATTGGATAGGTATTCAGCTAAATCAATTTTGGGTGCCTCATTATTTTTTGTTTGGTTGCGAATTTTATCAAGTTGTTGCTGTTCTGTGCGCAGTTCATGCTTCATCTCAGCAAAACCGGTGTAGTCCAGTTTTTTTGCTAATCGCACAATAGTGGTTGGATGCATAAAAAGCACGCTAGCCAAATCTTGAATGGAATTACTAATTACTTCATTAGGGTTATCTTGAATAAAACGAACGATTTCTTGTTCAGACTCATTAAGTTCATTTTTATGAATCATTACACGATGAGAAAATTGCATTATAACACCTCTTTAGTCGTAGTTTAGCAGATTTTTTTTTGGGTGTCTATGGCTCTGGTTATGATGTAATTTGTACACGACTTTTTAGACAGTCGTAAATAATTTGTGTATAAATTCGTTATTTGGCTTTTTCTCAATAGTTGTGTGCTACAATCATTTTTAGAAAGCGCTAACAACATTATTGTTGAAAATAGGAGGGGCAATATGAAGTTGACAGAGTTTGTTAAAAAGGGACTAGTAGCAGTCAATCAATCCTTTGAAACCCGTGATGAGGCGATTCAATTTTTGGCAGGTAAATTGGATGCGCAAGGAATTTTAAGTGATAGAGAAGGGTTTATAGCGGATGTATACGAGCGTGAATCGCAGTCGGTCACTGGTATGGAGAATGGCTTGGCAATTCCCCATGCAAAAAGTACAAGCGTGAAGCAGGCGGCATTTGCAGCCGTGACGCTTCGTGAACCGATTGGTGATTGGCCAAGCTTGGATCCGAATAATAAAGTAAATTTGATTTTCTTACTAGCTATTCCAGATGGCACGGCTGACACGCATTTAGCAATTTTAGCTGAGCTGGCAACTCGCCTAGTAGATGAAGATTATCGTGACCGCTTACTGACATCAAAGACAGATGATGCTTTTTATGAAAATTTAGATGCCTATGCAGCTACGTCCTCAGGCGCACCAGTCGATGAGAATAAACCGTTAATTCTTGCGGTAACAGCTTGCCCAGCGGGAATTGCCCATACATACATGGCAGCCGAAAATTTACAAAAGAGTGGCGCGAAATTGGATGTAAACGTTCGAGTGGAGAAGCAGGGAGCCAATGGTATTGAAGATCGTTTTACTATGGAGGAACTGGAGGATGCTCATGCTGTGATTTTTGCTGCTGATGTTGCAGTGAAGGATATGAATCGCTTCGCTCATTTGCCTAGTTTGAAGACATCTGTAGCCAAGCCATTGCATGACAGTGACACATTGATTGAGCAGGCATTACAACTGAAAAAGGATCCATCCGCAGATTTTGCCGTTCGTGAAAATGTTGATCAAAAAAGCGGTGGATTGAGTGATGTTAAGGATGCAGTGATGACGGGGATTTCGCATATTATTCCGCTAATTGTTGCTGGTGGGATGATTTTGGCATTTGCGGTATTTATCTCACAGATTTTTCATGTACAGGATTTATATAATGCGGAAGGCTCTTGGTTATGGATGTTCCGTCAACTGGGCGGCAGTTTACTTAGTGTCATTATGATTCCTGTGTTGTCCGCTTATATTGCGTACTCATTGGCTGATAAACCTGCTCTTGGGCCTGGATTTGCAATCGGTGTGGCGGCGAATCTAGTGAACGGTGGCTTCTTAGGCGCCTTAATCGGTGGCTTACTCATTGGTTACTTTATGCGTTTCATGAAAAAATATATTAAGCCTAAAGGAGTGCTTTCCGGATTTGTTAGTTTCTGGGTGTATCCGGTTGTTGGTTCATTGGTAGCTGGTGTGTTGATGATTGTCATTCTGGGCGGACCGATTTCAGCCTTGAATGAAACGATGATTAGCTGGTTGAATTCGTTGAGCGGAGGCAGCGCACTTTTACTGGGTGCAGTGCTAGGAATTATGGTTTCATTTGACTTAGGTGGACCGGTGAATAAGGCGGCTTATGCCTTTTGTATCGCAGCGATTGCCGAGGGGAATTTCATGCCGTACGCCATATTTTCTTCTGTTAAAATGGTTTCGGCGTTTGGCGTCACGATGGCAACATTGTTATTTAAGAAATATTATGATGATTATGAAATTGAGATTGGACGCTCCACGTGGATTTTAGGGCTTGCAGGAATTACGGAGGGTGCCATTCCGTTTATGATTCGAAACCCGTTAAAAGTTATTCCATCATTATGTGCTGGTTCGGCGGTTACAGGAGCCATTGTGGCCGTTTCCAATATCGGACTTTCTGTTCCAGGCGCAGGGATTTTCTCGCTGTTCTTGCTAAGTTCTGATATGAATGGATTTGTAGCTGCAGCCATTTGGTTTTTTGCTGCGGTAATAGGTGCCATTATTTCAGCAACGTTACTAATAGCATTTAAAAGAGCAGAATATAATAAAAAACACGCGCAAACAATTTTGAAGGGTGAGATGAATGAAGTATAAAGTACATGTTGTTCCGCATTTCCACTGGGATCGTGAGTGGTATTTCACGCAAGAATATTCCGATTTGTTGTTGCTTACCGATTTTGAAGAAGTATTGGATCGGCTTGAAAACGACGCTAATTACCCTTATTTTGTACTCGATGGGCAGACTTCTATTTTAGAGGATTATTGTCGCTTGGCACCGCATAATGTGGCGCGTATTCATAAGTTGGTGCAATCAGGCAAGCTAATTATTGGCCCGTGGTACTCGCAGACGGATGAGATGGTCGTTGGCGGTGAGTCGATTGTCCGCAATTTGCTGTATGGTATGGCAGAGGCCGAGCGTTTCGGTGAGTCGATGAAAATTGGTTACTTGCCGGATTCATTTGGGCAATCTGCGCAGTTGCCTCATATTTTGAATGGATTTGGAATTAAGCATGCCATTTTCTGGCGAGGGATTTCGGAGCGTTTTGGGACAGATAAGACAGAATTTTATTGGCGTTCTAAGGATGGCTCGCAAGTATTGACATTATTGTTGCCGCTTGGTTATGCGATTGGTAAATATTTGCCTGAGGAAGCGAATGTATTGCGGGAACGGATGGATAAATATTTGCCGGTGCTAGAAAAAGGGGCGACGGGTGAGCATCTGATATTACCACACGGTCATGATCAGATGCCGTTACAAAAAAATATCCATACAGTGATGGAAAAACTGCACGAACTGTATCCAGAACATAGCTTTGAAATGACATCCTATGATAAATATTTTAAGGAGTTAGAAGCGACTGATTATCCGTTTGATGTTGTGGAAGGTGAATTTTTGGATGGGAAGTATATGCGGGTTCACCGGAGTATTTACGGTACGAGGATGGATATTAAAAGTCTGAACACGAGGGCGGAGCAATTGCTCGGTAATTTGGTGGAACCGATTCATTCGATGTTATACATGCTTGGCGGGACCTATTATCAGGAGTATATTCGCGATGCTTGGAAATTAATTTTGTTGAATCATGCGCATGACAGTATGGCGTGTTGTTGTTCGGATGATGTACACCGCTTGATTCGCGATCGCTTTTTTAAGGCGCATGTGCAGGGAACAGAACTTCTAAATTATTCGATGCGTCGGATTGCTGATAGTATGGCAGGTAGTGATGAGCTAGTGACGGTATTCAATGCTTTGACGGAGGCGCGCGAACAACAATTTACGGTCGAAGTTATTACGAAGATGGAGAATTTTACGCTGCTTGATGGTACGCGTGAAGTAGCTTTTGATGTGATTGAAAAAGTGGAGTACGACCCTGGGCTGGTTGATCGGCAAATCGTGCATTATGGGGGTTACAATCCGTTTTATAAATATACGATTCGCATGCATGATAATGTCGTGGCTTTCGGCTATCAAACGTATGTATTGAAGCGAAAGGACGGCTTTGCAGAGGTGGTACAAAATACAGTTCAGGAGATAGACACAGAGTACTATCATATTGCTGTTTTGGAAAATGGGCAATTGCAAGTGACTGATAAAAGGACTGGCCTGGTGCATGAACGTGTATTGCGACTGGAAAGCCAATCCGATGTTGGTGATTCGTATGATTATTCACCGCTAGAGAATGACGTGATATTTACGAATGATGTAGCGCAGGCCAAAGCCAGTATTGCGGAGACTCGTTGCGGTTTTACGGCGAAAATCGATTATAGCTTGGCGCTACCAAAAACGATTGATGAACGGATTGCTGGTACATGTGGAACGGAGCTTGGCGTTCAGCTTATCGTGGAGGTACCGAAGGATTCACCAGTGATTGAGGTACAGGCGAAACTTGAAAATAAGAGTGAAAATCATCGGGTTCGTTTCCATATTCCAACGATGATGAAACAAAAAGCCGTTATTGCGGATAATCAATTCGGTACCATTGAACGCGGTATTAAAGATGACGCCGTGGACTATTGGCAAAAAGAGGGCTGGGCGGAGAGACCAGATGCCATCTATCCATTCTTGACATTTTTACATGCTAAAAGTGGCGATAACTCAGCATTTATTTTTACAAAAAGTACACGTGAGTATGAGGTGCTCCCGGATGAAAGTACGATTGCTCTAACGGCATTCCGAAGTATTGGTTTGCTAGGGGAGAAGGAACTGGTGCGGCGTCCTGGTCGACCATCTGGGATTGCTTTACCAACTCCTGATTCACAGATGTTAGGGACGATTGAATTGGATTTTGCTTTTGGCTTTACAACGCCTCTTGATACGAATGAGGTGTCTAGAATGGCAAAGTGCTATGTAACACCACTCGTTTCCTACAATCGCAACGGCTATAACGCGATGAAGTTGAATGAGGCATACTATAACGCAGAGCAAAAGATGAGTTTTATTTCTGAGGGCGCTAACCATACGGCGACTTTAAGTATTGTTAAAAAAGCAGAAAAAAGTGATGCTATCATTGTTCGGACTTTCCCAGCTGATGTGCACGGTGCAGTAACAGACCTTGCTTTAAATGACGCATTTTTGCTGGGTGGGCAGCTAGTTAGACTTGATGAAAAAGGTGCGGAACTTCCTCAGACAACAACGCTGAATTATAGTAATAAAGTAAACGAGAGTAGTAGCTTTTTAGTGAAGCGGAAATAACAGATTATCAAGGTAAGTCTAAAACTGATAAATACCTTCGAATAAGCAATTAGTGGTCAAGATTTTACAATTTCAGCTTATGACGCGATTACATTACGAGTTGCATTCTAAAAGTGTTATAAATTCCGTTTGAAAATCATATTCTCGCTTGCCTTTTCCAAAGAATAAAGGTATATTTATAAGTGAGCCGTTTTTCAAAATGGCAGCTAATTTGTCATGCTAGATGGGGACGTAGCGGAGCCCTGTAACCCACAATCCGCTCTAGTGGGGTTGAATTCCTTATCGAGGCTTTGTACCTGTTTGGTCAGCCCTTTGTAAGTGGTGTTGACGTTTGGGTCTTGCGCAATGGGAACCTGTGAACCATGTCAGGTCCGGAAGGAAGCAGCATTAATCAGTGCTTTCCATGTGCCGTGAGGTCGCCTGGGCTGAGCTAACTGCAAAGGTAACGCAGATGGATACATCGCCGGAATAAGGTGCATGGCATTATAATTTTAAATGATACGAGTCTCCTTTCTTAATTGGAAGGGGATTTTTTTGTTGGAGGCGTTTGAATGATAGGACAACCTTATACTGAGACAATGGAGACAAAAATTCGACATACTTATATTGAAAGCCTCTTAATCCAGGCCTTTTTTGCTACTAAAATTATGTTATAATAGCTTTAATCAACTACCACACGAGGAGTCGAAGCAATGAAATTTACAAAAAAATCATGGGGAATACTAGCGCTGACAATTGTTTGCATCATTGCCATACCAGCAATCATTTTCACTACAAGCAAAGCGAAGGCAAGTACTGCAATCGACAAACAAATCGCAGCGTATGGCATTCCGGCAGATGATATTATTGATATAAGTAAACTTGGCTATGACTTCAAAAGTGGTGGCTATGGCCGAATAATCACGACAAAAAAGGATATGGCGAAGTGGAAAGCATATTTGGAGAATCCGAAGCACGAGAAAGATAATTACTACATTACCTATGACAAAAACAACAAACAAGTCCGCGAAAAGAAAAATACGAACGACCCACAAAGTACGGATTGGTATTATATTTTCCACTACGATCGTGGTGAGGTAACGGTGAACGCCAGTGTTTTCGGAAACTGGATTGATCCCACCGGCAGCGAAATGAAGGAATTCAGTTCGTTACTTTCTTACCCGACCAAAAAGTAAGCCTTGTAAAATTCTCCTATCATTCCTACTGTGAAATTGGTATACTTGTGGAAAGGGAGTGATAATGTGAAAAGAAAAGCATATCGTAATTCACCAGCATTTGTTATGTTAGCTTGGGGTTCATTCTTAGCATTTCTAGCGCTTACAATCATTGGCCTAGCAACGTTAAAAGAGCCACTAATGGTAAAAGGGTATTATCTCATGGGTTCCATCGGTTTGATTTCATCTGCGTTTACAGTAGCGAAAGTTGTGCGCGATAATCAGGAGGATGAAGAACGGTACAATCAAATGTTCCGTGCAAAAGATATCGAGAATATAGAAGAATAAGCTGCAAAAAGCACTATCCCGCTTGAATTTAAGCTGGAAAGTGCTTTTTTGATGCGCAATTGGATTTTAGTCTTGCTTTTTCAAATCGTTTTTTTCATCGTCAGGCTTCTTATTCGTCGGCAAAATAATTTCTTTATCACCTGGGAGCACGATGGTATAGTCATTCTTCTTCACCAGTTTACCATTGTCGAAGTCTGGGAAATCTGCTTTTTGTGCCATGCTATGACCTCCATTTCTCTCCCATTATACTACAAATCTCATTTTCTTTCCTTATATGCTTGTAAAAGGTGCGCGTAAATGGGATAATTTTAGAGGAGAAGTTGCCATGGAATTAAAGTGAAGAAGGAGCGTTAAACCAGTGAAAATTACGAAAAAACTCGCAATCTCGCAAAAAGAGTGTTTTGATACGATTATGAATTCGGTTGTCCATGATGTGAAAGTGGCAACTGGGAAGAAACCGCTCGTGCAGAAATTAGAAGGCCTAAAATTTAAGCGCAAAATGGCGAATGGCTCAGAAGCAATCATGATTATTACAAAATGCACACCGCCTGCTGTCTATGAATTCCAGACGAAAACGCATGTGAATACGCATACGACGAGTTACACGGTGGAGGCTGTCACAGAGCATACGTGCGAAGTAGTGTACAACGAAACAGTAGAAGCGAAAACAGCGATGGCGCGTTGGAATAACATCCTTGTTGGCGGATTACTAGGATTTACTCGCAAGAAACGAATCACGCGTATGCTAGCTGGTATTGAAGCGTTGGTAATCCAGCAACACAAAGATTTAGTCTCGAAAATTGAACGCTAAATTGAACTTATCAAATCCGCCTTTATAAGCTATAATGGAAATACAGAATACGCAGATAGCAGACAAAGTTCTCATTGTTTAAGTTAGTCTTTGCAAACGTGAGTACCGGAGCGGAATGTACGACTGTACATCAACTGAAAACAGGGAGGGAGTTTCTTCCCCGACCATGTGAGAAGTTATGCGAAGTACAGCGTAGAAGAGCATCGGAACGGAGGCTTTAACGACGAAGATGAGTGCTTGTCGCTTCGCTGAAAGGAGTAAAAATGGCATATCAGGCACTATATCGAGTTTTCCGACCACAAAGTTTTCAAGATGTCGTTGGGCAAGAACATGTAACGCGAACGCTCAAAAATGCTATCGTTCAAAATAAGACTTCTCACGCGTACTTGTTTTCTGGACCTCGCGGGACTGGTAAAACAAGTGCGGCGAAAATTTTTGCGAAAGCGATAAACTGTCCGAATAGCGTGGACGGTGAGCCTTGTAATGATTGTGAGATTTGCACAGGCACGACGGATGGCTCAATTCCTGATGTTTTGGAGATTGATGCCGCATCTAACAATGGTGTCGAGGAAATTCGTGATATTCGTGAAAAAGTGAAATACGCACCGACCATTGCGAAATACAAAGTCTACATTATCGATGAGGTGCACATGCTTTCAACGGGAGCCTTCAACGCACTTCTAAAAACGCTTGAGGAGCCGCCGAAGCATGTTATCTTTATTTTGGCGACAACGGAACCTCATAAACTACCATTGACTATTATTTCGCGGGTGCAGCGCTTCGACTTCAAACGAATTACGACGCAAGATATTATTGGGCGTTTGGCTTTTATTTTGGATGAAGAAAAAATTGTGTATGATGAAAAGGCGCTCGACATCGTGGCCCGCGCAGCAGAAGGTGGGATGCGTGATGCGCTAAGTTTGTTAGATCAAGTTATTTCGTACGGAACGCAAGAAGTCACCGTTGCAGATGCACTCGAAATCACTGGTTCCGTAGCACAAGGCATGCTCACAGAACTCGTGCAAGCAGTTATTAACTCAGACGCAAAAATGGCATTGGAGAAACTATCAGGACTACTAGCAGAAGGAAAAGACCCAGTTCGCCTAGTAGAAGATTTGCTTGTCTTTTTCCGCGATGTATTGCTGTTCCAAAAGGCGCCAGATTTAACGGATGCCATGGAGCGTGCTGTCATCGATGAAGCTTTCCAAACGCTTGCGACGTCTGCCGATGCGAATAAAATCTACCAATACGTGACGATTTTAAATGATTCTGGCCAACAAATGCGATTTTCCAATCATCCGGGAATTTATATCGAAGTCGCGCTCGTGCAGTTGATACAAGTTGGCGGAGTAGCTCCAGTTGCTGTTGCTACACCGAATACAGCGGTCGCGCCAAGTCAAGATGTTGCCGAACTCGTGAACAAAGTCGACCGTTTAGAGCAAGAATTAAACGACCTAAAACGTCAAATCGCGAATGGCGCAACAGCAGGAAATGGGGCGAATGCCAAACCTGCAGCACCGCGAAAGAAACAAGCCATCTCAGGAAACAAACAATTTAAGGCTCCTGTAGGACGAATTAACACCGTGCTAAGCGCTGCCAAAAAACAAGATTTACAACTCATTCGTAGCTGTTGGAGTGACCTAATTTCGATGTTGATGGCCTCGCAAGCGGCACTTTTAAATGAAGCAGAGCCTGTAGCTGCCTCTAGCGACACTTTTGTGTTAAAATTTAAGCACGAGATTCATTGTCAAATGGCGATGGATAATCCCAATTTTGTTGACACAGTAACGAACGGCATTTCGCGTCTGACGAAGAATAATTATTCCTTTATCGGTATCCCAGAAGATCAGTGGGGCGAAGTCCGCGAGAACTTCCTGAAAAATGCGGACAACACGGAAACAGAAGAAGGCGATGAAAAGCCATCAGAACCCGCTGAGGATTCGATTATCAGTGAAGCTGTGAAACTAGTTGGAGAAGGTTTACTTGAAATTAAAGAATAAAAAATAAGATAAGAAAGAGGAGATTTAACAATGCGTGGAATGGGAAATATGCAAGGTATGATGAAACAAATGCAAAAGATGCAAAAGGAAATGGCCAAAGCACAAGCAGAACTAGAAGAAAGAAGCTTCACAGGAACAGCAGGCGGTGGCATGGTAACCGTTGAAATGACAGGGAAACGCATCGTAACAGATGTAGTAGTAAAAGAAGAAGTAGTAGACCCAGAAGACATCGAAATGCTACAAGACTTAATTCTAGCTGCAACAAACGATGCGCTGAAACAAGTAGAAGATACAACAGCATCCACAATGGGCAAATTCACGCAAGGCATGAACCTACCAGGGATGTAATTTGAATAGTCCCTACACAATGTAAATCGGCGACAAGCGCTCGCATTGTTGGAGCTGTTCGATATGTAATGAGTTACAGCTCCAATATGCCTGTGAGCGTAGTGAATAGGCGTTCTTTCAGGAGATTTAGAATACGTAAGTGGTACATCTGTGCGGTTCTGCTACACAAGAGCAGTTTCGCCTAACTTCTCGCATGGTCGGGGATACGACTCCCTCCCTGCGTTCAGTCATCACGTACACAAGTACGCTCCGCTTCCGGCTTCCACCGAATCTGCTGAATACAAGCGCTTTCGCTCGATTTGTTGGTAGCAGAATTTAGACGCCTACCCAATAAATTTAAAGAAAGGTAGGGAGGAGACAATGCATTATCCAGAGCCGATAACGAAGCTGATGGACAGCTTTATGAAATTGCCAGGGATTGGACCGAAAACAGCGGCGCGGCTGGCTTTTTTTACGTTGGATATGAAAGAAGAAGATGTGCTTGATTTTGCGAAGGCACTTGTGGATGCGAAACGTAATTTGAGTTTTTGCTCTGTCTGTGGTCATATTACAGATAAAGATCCGTGTTATATTTGTGCGGATATGTCGCGTGATCGCAGTATCATTTGTGTTGTGCAAGAGGCAAAAGACGTGATTGCGATGGAAAAGATGCGTGATTTCCGTGGTTTGTATCACGTACTTCACGGTACAATTTCGCCGATGGATGGGATTGGTCCAGAAGACATTAACATCCCTGATCTGCTGAAACGCTTACAAGATGATACAATTCAAGAAGTAGTTTTGGCGACGAATCCGAATGTGGAAGGTGAAGCGACCGCGATGTATATTTCAAGGCTGCTAAAACCATCAGGCATTAAAGTGACCCGAATTGCTCATGGGCTGCCAGTTGGTGGCGATTTGGAATATGCAGATGAAGTAACGCTATCCAAAGCTTTGGAAGGTCGACGCGAAATTTAAAAATGAGGTGAGCGAAAATGGAAACAAGAAGCGACAAAAATGCGAAATCTCCTAGTAAAAAGAAGCAAAAGATTGGAAAAATGCATAAATCATATGACGCTTATTTGGTTGAACTAATGGAAGTTGCCCAAGAAAAATGGAATCAGCAACGAGACATTGCACGTAAAAGTTTCGGTTATAACCCAGAAACGGAATATGAATTAAAAAAAGCAGAAGCTAAGTATTTTTACCTTTTTCGTGAAGCTAAGCATCGCAACTTGAGAAACTCACCAAAATAAAAAAGGACTAGAGATCTTGTTTACGGTCTCTAGTTTTGTGATTAATGGGGGGAATATGAAGAGAAAACGAAAGATAATGATTATTGCAATCGTGCTCATTGGGTTGCTCTTGTTTGTATCGTTTCGAACTACAATGTTTGATCCGCTAGGTTTTCGCGTTAAGCAGATATTGAATATTTCCAGTTCAGCGAGTGCTGATGACGAACCGATTGTATTTATTCATGGCTTTGACGGCTCGAATTGGACTTTTTTTACGACGACGATTCGCTATAGTGCGACTAATTTTGCAACGCGTTCTTTGACTTTACTTGTTCGTGAAAATGGTGATATTGAAGTGTCTGGCGTTTATGATAAAGGGATGAAACGACCGATGATTCGCGTTAATTTTGAGAATCCGCGCTCGATTATACCGAATAACGCCACTTGGTTTTCCAAGGCAATGGATATGCTAAAAACAGATTATGGCATTGAAAAAGTGGACATTGTTGCGCATTCCTACGGTGGTTTGACGTTCGTTAATTTCCTACAAAAATACAATTATCAGGCAGACAATTATCCGAAAGTGGATAAATTTACGGCTATTGGTACACCATTCAACGGTTCAGCGGTATCTAGTGATGGGAAAACGCCATATGATTTGTCTCCCACTGGGCCAAAAAAAGAGTCAGCCTATTTTAAAGAAATGATGGAGCGAAAAGATAAAATTCCATCCAATTTGCAGGTTTTAAATATCGTTGGAGATCTGGATGACGGTAGTCGTAGTGATGGTCCAGTTGCAGTTGATAGTGCGAAAAGTGCGGCTTTTATTTTCAGCAATAATGCGTATCAAGAAGCATTGTTTACAGGTCGTTTCGCGCAGCACAGTTGGCTTCATGCGAATATTGGTGTGGATCGTAAAATCAAACAATTCCTCGAAGCAAATAACTAAAAAAGCTGTTCAGACTATAATAATAGTTAAATTGAATAAAAAAGTATTTTCTGATAAATCTTTGACTATAGCTAAAAAATAAGGTAGAATAGAGTTGACTTTATAAATAAGTCTTTTTATGTGTGCAGCTTATTTATAGAGTCTCATCCCAAATAGGCGTGTTTGTAAGTGCTAGTTACAAACATGCCTATTTTTCATGCTTAAAAACTTAATTCTTTCGTTATTTTTGCTGGGGAACCGACTACAATCACATTGTCTGGCACATCTTTTGTTACGACAGCACCTGCTGCAATAATCGAATTTTCACCAATTGTCACACCGGGTAATATAGTTGCTGCTGCACCGACCCACGCATTTCTTTTAATGTGAATCGGCTTGATTTTCAAGTCCCGGCGTTTTTCAGGTTCAATCAAATGGTTCACGGTAATGAGATTTACTCGCGGCCCAATCAGAACATGATCATCCAATGTAATCCCACCTAAATCAACAAACATGGCGTTCCTATTGATAAAAATATGTTTTCCAAGAGTGATGTGTTTACCAAAATCAGTGTGAAATGGTGGCAAGATTGTAACTGTTTCGTCAACTTTTGCGTCAATGATAGTAGATAGTATCTGATTGCGCTCTTGTTTAGAGTGGAACTCAGTATTTAAATGTACGAGCCTCTCCTCATTCGCCGTTTGAATACGATTAATCTCCTCAAAAATCGGGTCTGATATGCTTATTTCGCGATTATTTAATCTGGCCTTGAGTGCATTATTCAATGTAATCCCTCCTAAGTACTTGTTAATATTATTGTATGGCAGTATACTATCTATGTCTAATACGTATAAAATATAGCTATCCATAATAAATAGTTATAGGAGGTCCTATGGAATTTCGAGTGTTGAAGTATTTTTTAGCAGTAGCAAGAGAAAAAAACATTAGCAAAGCCGCGAAAAGCCTACATCTTTCTCAACCAACATTATCAAAGCAGTTAAAAGAGTTAGAAGAAGAACTTGGCGTTATGCTTTTTGAGCGAGGAAACAGAGAAATTAGTTTGACAGAAGAAGGTGTTTTTTTATTAAGTAAAGCTAGCGAGATACTGAGTTTAGTGGAGAAGACGACACTGAATTTACAGAAAGAGGAAATAGTTGCTGGGGAAGTCTATATCGGTGGTGGCGAAACAAGAGCAATGTCATTAATAGCTAAAATAGCAAAGCGTATGGTGGAGCAGTATCCTAATATAAAAATTCGTCTGTTTAGCGGAAATGCAGATGATGTTATGGCTAAACTAGATAATGGATTGCTAGATTTTGGTGTAATTGTGAATCCAGCGAATAAGCAAAAATATGATCATATTGCTCTGCCACAAATTGATGTTTGGGGATTGCTAGTGAGGCGTGATCATTTTTTAGCGCATAAGAAAGTTGTTTTGCCAGCGGATTTAATAGATATCCCGCTATTAATTTCTCAACAAAGCCTTGTAAGCCAGCAAATTTCTGAATGGTTTGGAAAGAGTTTGGAAGAACTTCATATTGTAGGTAGCTATAACCTGCTATACAATGCGTCATTGATGGTAGAACAAGGAGTTGGAGTGGCTTTCTGTATCGATGGAATAATTAATACGGTGGGCACAGATTTGATATTTGTCCCTCTAAAACCGAAACTAGAGGCATCATTAAGTATGATTTGGAAAAAGAATCATCCAATGTCCATTGCGGCGACTAAGTTTTTGGAAAAGTTAAAAGCTGAGTAATTTCGTCAAGCTCAGTTTTTCTTGCTTTATCCGATTAGTAGGAGTATACTTGTTAAATCGTAATGATTACTATTTATGAGGAGGAGGGAAGAAGATGGCTAAAAAATCTAAAATAGCAAAAGCAACAAAACAGCGTCAACTAATTGCTCAATATGCTGATATAAGGCGAGAACTAAAGGCAAATGGCGACATGGAAGCGTTGAATAAACTACCAAAAGATTCAAATCCGATTCGTTATAAAAATCGTGATTTAACAGATGGCAGACCACGTGCTTATATGCGTAAGTTTGCGATGTCGCGAATTACATTTCGTGAATTAGCACATAAAGGACAAATTCCTGGCGTGAAGAAAGCAAGTTGGTGAAATAAGAAATGCCCCGCGTAATAGTCACGCGAGGCATTTCTTATTTCACAATAATTGTCTCCAAATTCTTATTAATGACAGCGATACTTTCATCCATTTGAAGTTGTGCAGCGGTAGCATAGGCGCCCTCCAGGATGGGAACGTCAAACAAGAGGATTTCTTTATCGGATATTTCCATGATTGTCTCGATGTTCATTTTGGCGCTACCGAGATCATAGAAAGCGTAAATGTGATCAGCCTCATTAGTTTCAAAAGCAGTGCTCACTTTCTCAAAACTTGTGCCAATTTTGCCATCATCAGTTCCGCCAGCATGCGTGATTGCAACGTCACGTGCGACTTCCTGAATAATTTGGTGAACGCTGTACGCGAGATCTGCGGAATGCGAAATGATTACAATACCATACTTCTTCACCATTAGCTGATTCCCTCCTGAGCAAGTAGAGCTTGGAAAAGTAGTGCGGATGAGTATGCGCCTGGATCGAGATGGCCAATTGAGCGCTCACCAAGATATGCAGCACGGCCTTTTGTTGCTTTTAAGTCTTTCGTTTTTTGGAGAGCGGCTTCGATGACATCACCAGTTAATTCGTCTTGGCGCAATGCATGGATAACCGGTTCCCAAACATCAATCATCGTTTTTTCACCAGCATGAGACTTGCCGCGATGTTCAATCCCAGCAAGTCCAGCTTCGAGTGCTTCAATCAGTTCGGTTTCGCTTAGTGTTTCTGTATCGGTTGCTTTGCTAATAGCAAGAAAAGCACTGCCATAAAGTGGTCCCGACGCTCCACCAACTTTGCTAAGTATTGTCATACCAGCCGTTTTGAACGTTTCTTTTACGCTGGTTGGCTCTTTTTCAGTTAGCACTTTTTGCAGTTCGGTGAGGCCACGAGCCATGTTGATACCATGATCCCCATCACCAATCGCTTGATCCAAATCGCTGAGCAGTTGCTTATTTTTGATGACACGATCACTGAAATCTGCCAGCCACCGAATCGCCCATTTTGTATCATAAGTCATCGAAACCCCTCCTATTTCCACGAACTAGTAACAACTGGATAGTTCAACATATCAAGCCATTTTTCGTCGCTTAATTTCAAAATTGTCAAGGATAGACCGTTCATATCAAGCGATGTCATAAAGTCACCAACAAACGTTTTTACAATAGGAATCCCGTGTGCCACAATGATTTTATGCACGTCGTTAGCAAAAATATACTGTTCCATAAGTGGTGTTGCGCCCATACCATTTATAAGAACGGCGATTTTGTCATCTGATCCAAGAATGAGTTCTGCGTTAATGCGAGCAAAAAGTAAATTCGCGAGTTCATGAGAGGTCATCACTTGTTCTCGACTAGAACCTGGCCCACCATGAATACCAACACCGACTTCAATCTCATTATCTGGTAATTCAAAGCCGCGATGCCCAACTTCGGGAACCGTCCCAGCGGATAAGGCAGCACCAATCGATTTGACAGAAGCTACGACTTTTTCACCGAGAGCTTGGAGTTCGGACAGTGACGCACCGGCTTCTGCAGCTGCGCCAACGATTTTGTGAACAAAGATGGTTCCTGCCACGCCGCGCCGCCCAACTGTAAATGAACTATCTTCCACCGCGATATCATCATTGACGAGCACAGATGCAACACTAATGTTTTCTGCCTCCGCAAGCTCTGCCGCCATTTCGAAATTCATCACATCACCCGTATAATTTTTTACAATAAGAAGCACGCCTTTTCCTTGATCCGCAGCTTTAATTCCTTCTAAAATTTGATCAGGAGTTGGCGATGTAAAAACGTCACCACAAACTGCTGCGCTAAGCATTCCTTTGCCAACATAGCCAGCATGTGCAGGTTCGTGTCCAGAGCCACCACCGCTTATAAGTCCAACTTTTCCGAGGCGTTTGTCATGACGAGCAATGACACGCGTTCCTTTAACACGATAAACAAGATCACTATGCGCTTTGACGAAGCCCTCTACCATTTGCTCCACGGCTTGGTCCACTTCATTTAGAATCTTTTTCATTTTTGCTGTCTCCTCCTTGCTTTTAGTTACTATATATTTAAATTTCCCTGATGGTGGGAGATTAAACGTTTGTGATACAATGGATAGGATAAGGTTGGAGGGATTTAGATGCAAAATAAGATGCCGATAGTGGATGCGTTGAAGCAGCATATAGGGAACACTTCTTTACACGTACCAGGACATAAAAATGGGTTATTATTTCCCGGGAAATACCGTGAAGTTTTGCAACATGATCTTACTGAAATTTCAGGATTGGATGATCTGCATCACCCAGAAGGCGCTATATTGGAGGCGCAACAATTACTTGCAGAATGCTACAACACTGAGCGTAGTTACATGTTGGTGAATGGTTCAACAGTTGGGAACTTGGCGATGATTTTGGGAACTTGTAAACGGGGAGATACGGTGATTGTATCACGGGATTGTCATAAGTCGGTGATGCATGCGCTGGATTTAGCAGGAGTCAACGCGATTTATTTAGCAACACGAAAAGAAGAACAGACGGGAACTGCGAGTGGAATTGAAGTTTCATTATTACGTGAAGCATTACAAATAGAGAAGGTTCGCGCAGTCGTTTTTACGTATCCTAGTTATTATGGTTTCGGTTTTGACTTGGCAGAATGCATCCAGATATGTCGAGAATTTGGCGCACTAGTACTGGTTGACGAAGCACACGGCGCCCATTTTCAAACGGATTCGCTTCTTTTTCCAACTTCTGCAATTGAACTCGGCGCTGATGTTGTCGTCCATTCAGCGCATAAAACACTTCCTGCACTAACGATGGGATCTTATTTACATATACCAAAATGGCGAGAGGAGCTAGCAGAAATTCCGCGCTATTTGCAAATGCTACAGTCCAGTAGCCCATCCTATTTAATAATGGCATCGCTCGATTATGCCCGTCATTACGTGGCAAATTATGGAGAACAAGATACCAAAGCGTTTCTAAAAATACGCACAAGTTGGCAAGAATGGCTAGAGCGTAGCGGACTGACTGTTATTACACCGGATGATCCACTTAAACTCATTGTTCAAAAAAATCGCATATCAGGCTTCGCGCTACAAGAAGTATTAGAAAACGAAGGATATTTTGCAGAGCTGGCGGATGCCAAACAAGTGCTATTGACTTTGCCACTAATCAAAAATGGTATGGAGTTCTCTACTCCTAGGAAATTAATAAAGTGGGATACCGCTCTATTCGGTGGGATGCCTAAATCAATTCAAATAGAAATTCCTTCAATAACGCGACTCTCAGCCAATGGTGCAACTAGCCAAAGCTACTTTGAAACTTTTGAAAACTTGATTGGTAAAATAGCAGCAGAAATGGTTATCCCGTATCCGCCGGGGATTCCTATTCTTCTTGTTGGTGAGCAAATTACAAAGCAACATATTGAAGCGTTGCATACTATCAAGCAGTATCATTATCAGGGTGGTGAACAATTGCATAAAGATAAGCTACGAATTTTTATGTAGCGAGTAGGAGTTTTCTTTGCGATATATTAAAAAGAGCTCCTATTTGCTCATTGTTCACAAATTCTTCACATCAAATCGCTCTAAACAACAAAACAGGGTATTCACGCTATCCTCTCTATCTATTATAGTAGAATCTAAGGAAACTTAATAAGTAACCTAAAGACATTTAAAGAAAAGAGGAAAACAAAACATGAATAAAGTTGCAGTCCCTGTCATTGATTTTTGTCTAGGGATAAGTTCATTAGTATCACCTAATCAAGCACAGGCCATCGAAAACACAAGCACAGGTTTAGAGAGTAGACTAGCTATTAGTGGTAAACTTATTGATAGTCCATATTCCATCAAGGTTCCAACTAAGAAAGACCCATTACTTTTCATTCCGAACGAATACTCCTTTTTCCCGAGATTTACATCGGATACTCAAGTGAGTTATGTAGTTGGCGGTACAACAAAGGCACTACCAGCGAATGATATTATTTTTCAACCAAGTAATGTGACTAAGGGTGTGGAAAATACCTACATGGAGGCAACAAAAGTGGGTATTTATAATTCTAGATGGGTCGACCTTCGACTAATCCCACTTGAATTAACGTCACCAATTACAGTGGGGCACACGTCAAATAATTTCCTTAGGTTCACTAACACAGGAACAACATCTGATCCAATTATTAAAATTCAGTACTTAGACCACGAAACCAAGCAGCCTATCAATGTATCTGGATTTTTCACTTATACAGATATAGATAATGCAGAAAGTTTGAAAATTTTTAAAGAAAGCCAATTGAAAAATATTTATGTTATGGAAAAAAGTACGCTGAACTATAGTGACGATGATACATCGACTTCCATCACATCTGCTGGTGTTGCAACCGATGAAACAATTAAGGAAAGCTGGGGATCCTTCATATATGGGCCGACAGATCACATTGTCATGGCACCACGAGCTACTGGAACTAGCGTTATGGGATATATCGGTAAGTCACTTGTACCTATCGAGGTTCCAAAACCACAATTCATTGCAGATGAGGCAACCTCTAATCTTGAGGACAATCAAGTAGAGTACACGACAATTCAAGAAGTACCTTATCGCGACACAGAGGACTTAGAGAAAAAGTTGGTAATTAAGAATACATTAAAGAATATTTTGGATATAAAAACGGCCAAAATTACAGATATTTCGGGGCAAGATGCAACATCATTATTTAACATTACTATCGATCAGGCTACTAATACAGTAACGGCAACAGCGACAGCAGCCGCGCTTAAAAACCCTAATTTTTATACAAGTAGTTATGTATTGAGGGTAACGGCAGATCTAAAAGAAGATGCCGATTATCAATCTTATCTGAAGAATAAGTATTTGGAAATTCCAGCAAATTCACAAACAGAACTGGAAGCACTGACTTTAACAAGTGAAGAAGCTACTGCTAAAATCAGAATTTTTGATGCGCCAGTTTTACAAGCTAGTGATCTTCATGCAATAGCAGGTTCCAAAGCAACAGATTTTAATTGGCTAAACACTGTATCGGCGTTGGATGAAGTAGATGGTGATGTCACGAAGAATATTAGCGTTGACTATAGTGCAGTGAACTTCAACAAAGAAGGGGAATATCCAGTCACTTATTCGATTACAAATAGCAAAAATAAAACAGCGAATAAAATTGTGACTATGACGATTTCAGCTGATGCCCCAGTTATTGAAGCGAACGATCTTGATATCATCGCAGGAACTGATGCCAGCGCAATTTCATGGTATACAGGCGTCAGTGCAACAGATAAAGTGGATGGTGATTTGAGTAACGACCTTACTGTTGATTATAGTGCAGTTAATTTCAATAAGGAAGGCGACTATCCAGTTGTTTACAGCGTTAAAAATAGTAATAATAAATTTTTGACAAAAACCATAACAGCCCACGTCACAGCAGATTTACCAGTTATCACAGCGCAAGATATCAGTGTTATCGCAGGAACAAAAGCAACAGACGTTCCATGGTATCAAAATACATCTGCTACAGATAAAGCGGATGGCGATATTAGTACGAATTTGACAGTTGATTATAGTAAAGTGAACTTCAACAAAGAAGGACAATATCCAGTCACATATACTGTAACAAATACAAATAATAAGACTACAACAAAAACAGTTCAAGTAACTGTCACAGCAGATTTACCAATCATTCAAGCCGTTGATATGCAACTTCAAGCTGGAACAAAAGCAGATGAAGTTTCATGGTATCAAGATGTCAATGCAACAGACAAAGCAGACGGAAATCTAAGCACAGCTGTAACCGCTGATTATAGTGCTGTTAATTTTAACAAAGAAGGCACTTATCCAGTTGTATACACCGTGACAAACAGTAATAATAAAACAAGCTCTGTCACAGTTACAATCACAATCACAGCAGATGCACCAACGATACAAGCTACAAACCTAGATGCACTAGCTGGCACAAAATCAACAGACATCGCTTGGCACCAAGGTGTTTTGGCGTCCGACAAAGCAGATGGAGATATTAGCACGGATGTAAAAGTAGATTACAGCCAAGTCAATTTTAGCAAAGAAGGTAATTATCCAGTCGTATATACTGTAACGAACAGCAATAAGAAAACGACGAGCAAAACAGTCAACATGAGTATCACTGCTGAAAATCCAGTGCTTCAAGCGACAAATCTAACAACAATTGCAGGAATAAACGCTAATGAAATTGCTTGGTATCAAAACACATCAGCTGAAGATCGCGTAGACGGTGACATTAGTGCAAATATCAGTGTCGATTACAGCGCAGTCAACTTCAAAAAAGAAGGCAGTTATCCGGTTATTTACAGTATCAAAAACAGCAACAATAAAACAACAACAAAAACAGTCAATATCACGGTAACCGCTGAGAAACCAGCCTTGCAAGCGAGCAATCTAGATATTCTTGCAGGAACAAAAGCCGAGGATACTCTGTGGTACGAAAGCGTAACGGCTCTTGATAAAGCAGATGGAGATATCACCAAAGATGTGACCGTTGATTACTCAAAAGTGCAGTTTAAGAAAGAAGGTAGCTACCCAATCACATACACTGTAACTAACAGCAACGGAAAAACCTCTACAACCACAGTAAACGTACAAGTAACCGCTAAGAATCCAATTTTAGAAGCAACAGATCTGGATGTTATTGCAGGAACCGATGCATTAGATATTCCGTGGTATCGTGGAGTTTCCGCTGAGGATTTGGCAGATGGAGACATCAGTGCTGATATCACAGTGAATTACGACAATGTGAACTTCAAAAAAGAAGGCAGTTATCCAGCCACATACAGTGTGACAAATAGTAATGGCAAAATGACAACTGCAACAATCAATGTACTCGTAACTGCTGAGAATCCTGTCCTTCACGCAAACAACCTGGCAATAATTGCAGGAACAAAAGCCGAAGACACTACATGGTTCAATAACGTGACGGCTGAGGACAAAGCAGATGGGAACATCAATGACGAGATCAAAATAGATTACAGCGCTGTGGACTTTAATAAAGAGGGTAATTATCCAGCCACGTATAGCGTTACAAACAGTAATAATAAAACAACAACACAAACAGTAAATGTACAAGTAACTGCTGAAAATCCAGTTATCGAAGCTAGCGATATCAGCGTTCTGGCAGGCTCAACAAGCGAAGACTATCCATGGTTCCAGAACATTGTGGCAACTGATAAAGTAGACGGCGACATTTCGCAACTCGTATCCGTTGATTACAGTAGCGTAGATTTTAACAAAGAAGGTAATTATCCAGTCACATACACCGTGAAAAATAGTAATGACAAAGAAACTAGCGTTACGATTAACCTTCAAGTCACAGCTGAAAATCCAGTTATCGCGGCGGTCAATAAATCTATTTTGGCAGGAACAAAAGCGGATGATATCGATTGGCTCGCAGATGTTTTTGCAACTGATAAAGTAGATGGTGACCTGAGCTCTGATGTAACCGTTGACTATTCCAATGTAGAATTCAATAAAGAAGGCGTATATCCGATTTACTACACCGTGACAAACAGTAATGGCAAAACAACTGTCCAAACTGCCCAAATCGATGTGACGGCGGAAATGGCGATTCTTGAAGCGGAAAATTTGATTGTTATGCAAGGCGTGACAGAAGATAACGTTGGGTGGTTAGAAAAGGCACATGCACAAGATACCGTTGATGGTGATATCACAGATAAAATCACTTATGACGCGAGCCAAACAGACCTGACAAAAGCGGGCAATTACCCAGTTACGTACAGCGTGACAAATAGCAATAACAAAACAACAACAATAATAGTAAACCTTCAAGTTATTGCACCGCAGCCAGTACCAGCGCAACCAGAACCAAAGCAACCAGAAGTAAAACAACCAAGCATCAAAAAAGCACTACCTAAAACTGGCGATACATCTAATATGCTGTATGCACTTCTCGGATCAGCATTCATCCTGATTGGAGCACTGCTACAAAGACGACGCAAACACGACTAAGCATTTAATTAATAGAGGTAAGGAATCATATTTAGATTTCTTGCCTCTATTTTCATATAAATATAAGCGTTTTGCGTCAGTTCATGTTATGCTTATGATTAAGAAAATGAATAAGGATGGTAACAAAAATGAACGGTATTTTTATCACACTAGAAGGTCCAGATGGATCAGGAAAAACAACGGTCGGTGCACGCTTAGCAGAACGATTAGAAGAAGCTGGAATCCAATTTATCAAAACGAGAGAACCCGGAGGTAGCAAAATTTCCGATGTTGTACGCGAGATTTTCCTGAATGATCTTGATAGTAGGATGGATGCAAAAACCGAAGCCTTGCTGATTGCTGGTGCGAGACGCCAACACGTCGTAGAACTCATTCGCCCAGCGCTCAAAGAAGGGAAGCTAGTTTTGTGTGATCGTTTTATTGATAGTTCACTTGCTTATCAAGGTGTTGGACGCGATATTGGGATTGATGAAGTTTTGAAAATTAATCAATTTGCTGTAGAAACAACGATGCCAGATGTAACGTATTATTTAGACGTTCCAGCAGATGTTGGCTTGGCGCGAATCGCTGCCAATAAAGGCCGGGAAGTCAACCGTCTTGACATGGAAGACGTGACATTCCACAATAAGGTTCAAGTAGGCTATGAAACCGTACGCGACATGTTTCCAGAGCGGATTGAAATTATTGATGCGACAAGAACAATTGATGAAATCGTGACAGATATTTTTGAGCGAATCCAAGCGCGACTAGGCTGACATCGTTTGTTACATACGTCAGTTAGACGCACAGCACACGAGGTTTTATTAGTAAAGTTTTCTAGGGAATTCTGGTATAATAAAGAAAAACTCTATAAGGGGATGGAAAATGATGAAACTTATTTTTGCGATTGTTCAAGATCAAGATAGCAACCGCCTATCCGACGCTCTAACGGATGCCAATTTCCGTGCCACAAAATTAGCATCAACAGGTGGCTTTCTAAAAGCAGGAAATACAACCTTTATCATAGGTGTAGAGGACAAACAAGTAGATACCGCACTTGAAATCATTAAAAATAACTGCAAAGCTCGTGAGCAAATTATGAGTCCTGCAGCATCACTTGGTGTGACGGTAGATACTTATGTGCCATACCCGATAGAAGTTCAAGTCGGTGGTGCAACGGTGTTTGTAATGCCAGTTGATCAGTTTCAACAATTTTAAATTAAATAGGAAAAAGGTTGAGCAGAAAGCATCTGCTCAACCTTTTTTATCCGACAACAGCAACGCTAACCGTAGTTTTAAAGAAAAATCCGCATGCGTAATCGGATGATCTAACAATGACGTACATTTCGCAATTCGATATTTCACTGTATTCCGATGAATATAAAGCTGCTTCGCCGTCTCCGTAATCTCACATTGACAACTCAGATACACTTGCAATGTCCGCCGTAACTCCTGATGCATCTCATTTTGCGGGTAGGCCAGTGTCTTCAACGTAAACAAACAAAAATGCTGAATCTGCTCCACCGGAATAAACTGCATCAACTCCATAATACCTTTCGACTCATAAAAATGCACAAACGAATGATAGTGGTCCTTCTCACTTTGCCGGTATGTATCCACAGCCTCCATGTAAGAATAATGAATGGAAGCAGTCTCATACACTTCATTCCCTGCTGCAAAAGAAATAGAAATCGGGAACAATCGATCAAGCGCTGTTTGAATTGCAACTAATCTTGCTTTCAACTCTGCCTCCTGTTGTTGCAATAAGATGATAAACTTATCCTCTGTCGGATGTGGAAATATTAACGCATTCTCAAAATTTCGATGCAATTCTCGCTCCAACCATTCATATGTTAATGAGTAAATTTCTTCTTGTAATGTCAGGTTTTTCAAAGCCATAGAACTTTCATCGATTCCAGCTACCAAACACCGATAATAATCTGAGGGTAACAACCCGTAACCTTTCCCATAATCTAATAAATTTCGGGTGTACTCCGCGTCATCATCTCCCTTTTGCAACAATTTCGTGAAAAATTTTCCACGTAATGTTCTGTTACCTTCCGCCAACTTCTGATTTTTATAAATCGTAAATGAGATAATCGTATTTGCTTGTTCAATCGCGAGCTGTGAGAAGGGGTACGGAATTTGATCCGCCTTCAAAATCACCAGAAAATAAGGATAGTACGTCGTCACTTTCACTGGAAACACCGAAATCAACAGCGTATCATCTTCCAGTAAAAACGTCATTTCACTTGTAAGCTCCGGTGTCTTTTTCAACTTCTCCTGAATATCATCCAGTGTTCTGGCATAGCTCGTCTGTTTAAAATGTTGTGTACTCGCCACAACCTCTAAAAAGGGATTAATCAAAACTACTGGTCGCTTCAAAATTCCGCCTAGATTCTGAATCAGTGACTGAAGCGACGCGCCCTTAATCATCATTTTTGAAAATTTTTGCTGAATATCAATCGCATAATGAAACTTTTCCGTCTGATGATCCCAAATATAAGACAACAGCTGGTGCGAAATCGTGCCCAGCGTTACCGTAAGTGGAATTCGCAAAATCGGAAAACCTAAGCGATTCGCCGTCTCAATCACCATGGGGTCTAATTTATCAATAAAGCGGCCCAGCTTAATCCCTAGCCCCGCGGCTGGCAAACGATGCAAATCTTCAATCAATTTACAAAGTGCTTCCGGATCATTCTGAAAAGCCATAGCAGTCGTGAGCAAAAAAGTGTTTTTAGGTAGGTAGGCAACAATATCAGGCGTTTCCGAAATTTCAATCGTATCCACTGTATTTTCCAAATTAGCCTCTGCATTAATTACTTCTATATTAGAAAACCTTGGCGTTAGTAGCAGTTCGGACATCGTTGTCATAGAAAAACTCCTTTCATTGGCAAGCCAACAAGCATCGTACAAACCAAAGCATGCTGTATCTCCTCAATTGTACTATATATTGATCCTATTTGTCGTTAGAAAATACTGTCTACTATGTACAAAACGCCTCCGTCTTTTCGTGCTAATTAACCAATGTTTCCAGTTTAGAATTATCTTAAAATAAAGACAGAAACATAGCTATTGTGGCGGTCGGTCAATGGAGAGTGTATGATGAATTCCCAAGTAATGTTGTGAATGAATATACATAAACGGCCAACCGCTCTTTTTTTATAACGGAGGAGGAACATAATATGGTAAAAGAACTACAAGCATCGATTCGGACAATCATGACTCCCGGCCCAGTTGAAGCCGAACCGCGTGTATTAAGAGCAATGAGCACACCAATTCTAGGACAATATGATCCAGAATTCTTCGCAATGATGAACGACGTAACCGACCTTTTAAAAATGCCGTTCCAAACTGAAAACGAATGGGCGCTAGCAGTTGATGGAACAGCGCGCGCAGGACTCGAAGCAGCCGTTTGCGGCATTATTGAACCAGGTGATAAAGTACTCGTACCATCATTTGGCCGTTTTGGATTTTTAATGGCAGAGCTTGCCCAGCGTGCTGGCGCGCAAGTTAAAATCGTTGAGCAAGAATGGGGTACTATTTTTGACCCTAAAACAGTTATTGATGAGATTAAAGCCTTTAATCCGAAAATGCTTATCATGGTTCACGGCGAAACGTCCACAGGCCAAATGCAAGATTTGAAGGAGATTGGTTTATTCTGTAAAGAAAATGATGTCTTATTTATGGTCGATGCAGTAGCAACATTCACGGGAGCAGACTTTCAAACAGATGCTTGGGGTGTTGATATCGCTGTTGCAGGAACACAGAAATGTCTCAGCGTTCCAACTGGAATGGCACCATTAACCTACAATGCAAAAGTCGAAAAAATCCTTTCGTCCCGTTACCAAATTGAATTAGGCTTAACAAAAGATGTTCGAAATGACCGCTTCATTTCGAGTAATTACTTAGATCTCAGCCAAATTCAGCAATACTGGGGTCCTAAACATATTAATCACCATACAGAAATGACGTCGATGATTTACGCTTTACGTGAAGGTTTACGAATCGTGCACGAGGAAGGCCTAGAGAATCGATTTGCTCGTCATCGTAAGCATGAAAAAGCGATGATGACTGGTTTGAACGCTATGGGCTTGACACTGTTCGGTGATATGTCTAGCAAAATGCCAACCGTAACGTGTGTTAATATCCCAGAAGGTCTTGATGGGGAAGCGGTTCGCTCAACATTACTTCACCATTACGGCGTCGAAATTGCGAGCTCATTCGGCTCTCTTGCCGGCAAGATTTGGCGAATCGGGAACATGGGCTTTAGCAGTCGTAAAGAGAACGTTCTGCATACATTGAATGCGCTAGAAGCCTCGATCACATTCCACGGCGGCAAAATCGCAAAAGGCGAAGCAGCACAAGCCGCGTTGAAATTTTATAGTGAGAATTAAATACGAAGACAAATCCCTGCTTGAGAGAGTGGGGATTTTTACTTTGGTAGCGCAAACCGTTATAATTGAGTGAAAGTATAGGAGGTTGAACCCAATCATGAGGAGAACACTGTCAAATGAGTATTTACAAGATGTACTGGTCCGATTAGCCCATCACTCTAGCGCGATAGAAGGTAATACGATTTCTTTGGCGGATACGGTATCAATTATTATTCATAACAAAGTAACAGGAAGCGGCTACGACCTGCGCGAAATATATGAAATTAAGAACCATGAGCAGACCTTTGAGTATATGTTGGAGCAATTAGAAGAGTCGGCACCAATCAGCATATCATTAATAAAAGCCATTCACGCTAATCTCACTGACAAACTACAGTACGATAGAGGTGAATTCAAAACTGGTGAGAATGCCATTTTAGGAGCTGATTTTCAAACGACTAGCCCAGCAGAAACGCCAATTTTAATGCAACAATGGGTAGATAATCTTAATTATCGGCTAGCGCAGGATTCATCAGATGAGAAATTGCGAGCTATCGTGGAGAGTCATCTTGCTTTTGAACGAATTCATCCATTTAGCGATGGAAACGGTAGGACGGTGCGAATGCTCATGAACTATGCGCTACTTGAAAATGATTTTCCACCACTTACCATACGTGCAGAGGAGCGAGCGGAGTATATGAGTTATTTGGCAAATCAAGATACGGATGCTTTTCTTGCATTTGTCCAACAAAAATTAGAAGAAGAAAGCGCTCGTGCCAAACGTTTTCAGAACAGTGAAGATCAAAGAATAACAAAAAATAGAAACGTAGATTGATTTTTTCAGGTAATCAGTCCACGTTTCTATTTTTTAATCCAATGCATCCAGGAGTATCATCAAAATGATAAAGCACATGCCTGCGATTAGCACGATTTTAAATGTGGATATTCGCTTTTGAGTAGGCTCTTCCGCTCGAACAGGCGCAGGCTTCTGAATAATTGGCGCTTGCTCCCGCTTAGGCTCCACAACATCGCCATGCACATACTGCTCAATAATATCACTCGGATGGCCTAACAATGCAATCGCTTCCGCCTCCGAAACTCCATTTTCCAAACTTACCGCAATATGTTCATCCAAATCCTTGATAATGCTATCACGCTCATCCGCAGGCAAAGAACGGAGACCGTGCTGTAATGTTTCAAAAAAATCAATTCTGTTCATGTGGATTTATCTCCTTTCTTAATGCCGCGATGCTTGCCGTGAATGCATCCCATTCTTGCAACGTTTCCTTCAAAAAAATCCGACCTTGATGTGTAATATGATAATATTTCCGTTGTGGCCCAGACGGCGATTCCACCGTATACGTCGCGCAATACCCATCCTTCACAAGCCGGCGCAAAAGTGGATAAAGCGTACTTTCCGTGATTGGTATATGTTTTTTTATTTGTTGCGTCAAGTCGTAGCCATAAAAATCATCCGTCTGCAAAATGTAAAGTACACACATATCCAGTGCGCCTTTTCGAAACTGCGTCGTTACGCTCATATTTGGCCTCCAATAAATCATAATTACTATTAAGTATACCAGCAACGAAGCAAAAATAAAACAGGCTCTGCGAAAAGACACAGAACCTGCCTAGAAATACTTTATTGAACGGTTTCTTTTGCGTTTTGAAGTACGAACGAACCTTCATGTGTATCACGCACACCGTTTTCTTTGTCGAAAATCACTGAGCCGCGAAGAATCGTTGCTACGACTTGTGCACCAATTGTACGACCAATGTAAGGGCTGACTTTGTGACGATATTCCAAGTCCTCAGCAACCAGCGTATACGGCGCATTCGGTTGGATTAATGCGAAATCAGCGTCTTTGCCAATCGCGATATGGCCTTTGTTCGTTAACTTGTAAAGATCAGCTGGATTCGACGCAATCAGTTTCGCGAACTGTGTTAGCTCCATGCCACGCTTTTGAACAGCTTCATCGAACATGATATCAACGTTATTTTGTAGTCCAGAAATGCCACCCCAAGCAGTGAACGCATTTCCGATTTTCATGTCTGGTGGACAAGGCGAGTGATCCGAAGTAACGAAATCAATTTCTCCTGCGAAAAGCTTCTCCCAAAGACGTTCTTGATTTGCTTTATCACGTAGTGGCGGCGCACATTTCGCAGTTGTACCAATCGTTTCGAATTGCTCTTCGTCAATTGCGAAATAATGCGTACACGATTCGCATGTCACTTTTTGCCCTTCATTACGTGCGCGAGTGACTTCTTCTACGCCTTCTGGAGTGCTTAAGTGGCAAATATGAATTTGACAACCAGCGATTTTAGCAAGGTAGATAGCGCGACGAACGGCTTCTACTTCTGTGAACACAGGGCGTGATGCGACATAATCTTTTGCTGATGTTTTACCTTCTGCTTGTGCGACTTTACCCAGCTCATCGCAAATTAACGCATTTTCAGCATGGATAGCCAGAATTTTATCCATTTTAGCGATTTTTTGCATGCCGGCGAAGAATGAATAATCGTCTACGTTGCGGAAATCATTATCTACACCATCGAAGCCACACGTTGCTAGAAAACACTTATAAGCAGCAACGCCATCTTCATTTAGTTCATTTAGACGATCTAAGTTATGCGGAACAAGTCCACCAAAAAGCGCTACATCGACGCTAAGTTTCCCTTTTGCAGCATCAAATTTCAGGTTTAGAGATTCGCGGTCAATCGTTGCCGGCAATTGGTTTAGTGGCATTTCGATAAATGACGTTACGCCACCTTTTGCGGCCGCCTTTGTGCCTGTTTCATAGCCTTCCCATTGGGTACGGCCGGGTTCAGAAATATGAACGTGCGCGTCAACCATGCCTGGGGAAACAATTAGCCCGCTTGCATCGATGACCTCTTTTGCATCGCCTAAATCAGCACCAATCGCAACGATTTTTCCGTTTGTTACCGCGACATCTGTAATTACCGCTTCCGTGTCTAAAATCACTTTTCCATTTTTGATAATTAAATCATAACTCATTTCCTTCAACTCCTATTTTTTTAATATGAATTTCTGTATTGTCATCATAAAACGATGGATTCTTCTTGCGGTGAAGGGAGGCAAATAGGGCATAAGCACCGAAAGCCACGAGCACACCGACGAACCATGAAAGTCTGGAAACTGGCTCCAGAACTGGTATAAACTTACCACTCAGTGATACAACTACAGCAACGATTGTCACCACGAATGCTAGCGAATTAAACCCATTTTTGTAATAAGAGAATTGGCCGGGTTCTGTGTAGAGGCTGTCCAAATTGATTTGGCGACGCATAATAATGAAGTAATGCGCTAACATCACACCAATAACTGGACCAAGAATTCCTCCGATAATATCAAGGAATAAGTAGATACTCGCCTGATTCTCCATCAATTTCCACGGACAAATTAGAACACTAATAATACTTGCAATCATTACGCCGTGCTTATACGTTAATTTCTTCGGGAAAATAGCAGCAATCTGATAGCCTGCTGGAATAATATTCCCAGTTGCATTTGTTGAGATCGTTGTCATCAAGATAACCAAGACTGCAAAAATGGATGCAAATAAGCTATCCCATTTCTGTACAATATCGAGTACATTCCAAGTTTCCGTACCGTAATGAATACTCGCACCTGCTAAGATGCAAACACTAGCTATGGCAAATAAAATATAAGCGACTGCAAGACCGAACGTTTGGCCAGTTGCTTGTGATTTGAAATTCTTTGCGTTTTGCGTGAAGTCTGAGGCACTGACAGCAGGAGCCGCCCAAACCGCGACAACAGCATTAATCACGACTAGAAATAGGAAAATCGAATTCCCACCAGTTTGAACGTTCGCCGGTACATAATTTACAATATTACCGAATCCCGCCAAATAAATCGCCCAAATAGCCATTCCGCCAAACACGATGTAAATACAAGGATTAAGAATCGCGGTAAATTTATTTAGCACACCGCCTCCACCGAATCCAATCGCGACATTAACAGCCCAAAAAAGCAAGAAGGCAATCAAACCGGGAATCGTAATCCCTAAAATACTAGTTCCCCCGCCAATCTCCAAAAATCCTGGCCAAATTTTTCCGATTAAAATTAAGAAAGCGAGTGATCCTGCATAGCACTGCAAGCCGAACCACATAATCGCAGCCACACATCCTCTTAAAATCCCCGGAAATAAAGCGCCACGAACACCGTAAGAAGCCCGTAAAATCATCGCAAAAGGCACACCATATTTCGATCCAGCTGCGCCGTTTAAAACCATGACCGCGGCAATAATAAAGGCGCTTACAATAATAGCTGCCATGATACTAACCGTTGACAATCCGAGTATCAGGAATCCTCCGACTGCTACATAGTTAGGAACGTTATGTACAGAACCCATCCACAATGTGAAATAGTTAAACGTACCCCATGTCCGTTTGTTCTCTGTCTTAGGCAGTAAGTCATCGCTATACCCGCGAGACCGATATTTCTCTAGTTGCGCATTGTCCACCTGAACCATACTACTTATCCTCCTTTTTATTATGATAAGCTTAAAAAATAAGCCTGAAACCAAAATAAGTTTGTGAAAGAAAGCGCTTAATTTAATTAGTTGTATGAAAACGTTCTCTTTATAAATTTAAATATAGCATGCCGACAAACGTATTTCCTTAGACATTTTACATAAACTTTTGAAATGGTTTGTTTATTTCGAACAATGTGAAGAAAAGTGCAAATATAAAGGGGTAACGGTAGGGAATTGCCACGATAAATGCTAGAATAAAAGGTATAGGAAAAGTTGCCGAAACTAGGAGAGTGAGAATAGTGGCTAATTATATTAACGAGAAACGTCGCCAAATAGACTTTGATCCGTATACATTGCCCATCATAGCCTTGCCTGAGGTAATCGCGACCTCTTTTAATCCAATTGGAAAAACGCCAATTATGATTCGTATTGCCGATAAAAATAAAACATTTGCAAAAATAAATGATTCTGGTAAGTACCAAGGGATTTTGGAGATTCAGTTCAATGATATCAATGAAGAAGATGATTATTGGGGACTAAGCAAGAAAGAATCAGATGAAATGCTCCTTTTTAATAAGAAACATGCAGCGATTATTCATGATTTCGTTGATCAGTTTGAGGATATAAGCCAAATCGTTGTGCATTGCAATGCTGGCGTGAGTAGAAGTAGCGCGGTCGCGATGCAACTTGCAGAATACACGAATGACTTAGATACGTATGCCAAATTACGAGAAATAAAGCGTTACTTGCCAAACACGCGCGTTCTAGCAATCATGCGTGGCGAAGAATTTTAAAGCAATTTTTTTGGCAAAATCTGCGCCATAACTATGCCTGTCATGTTATAATGTATAGAAATGATTGGAGGGGTTTTTCGTGGGACGACAAGCTGATCTGCTCGTGATGCAACCAATCGCGATGCAACTGTTCATCAAAAGCATTCTAACAGATCGATTGGCGCATGGTTATTTGCTGGAAGGCGCGCGTGGCACTGGTAAGAGACGCATCGCTAAATGGCTTTCCCAAACTCGCTTTTGCTTAGAAAAAAGCGACGACGAGTTGGCTTGCGGCATGTGCAATAATTGTCTTCGAATCGAAAACGATAATCACCCTGACGTTCATTGGCTAGAGCCAGATGGCAACAGTATCAAAATTGATCAAGTACGGGAATTGAAGCAGGAACTGTCTAAGCGCGGTATGGAGTCGGATTGTAAAGTTTTGATTATCGATAATGCGGATAAAATGACGGTTCAATCTGCCAATTCTTTGCTTAAATTTATAGAAGAACCAGATGGCGGAATGTTAATTTTATTTCTGACTGCCAGTCCACAACAAATCTTACCGACTATTCAATCGCGGCTACAACCAGTGAGCTTTCGTGCTTTGCCGTTTAAAGCATTTGTCAACGATTTGTTAGTACAGGGCGTTTCAGAACAGAAGGCCCGTGTTTTGGCTAGTGTCGCTGGAAACGCAGAACAAGCCATCATTTGGAATGAAGATGAATGGTTTGCTGACGCTCGCAATGTGACTGTGAAGCTATATGAAGGATTGCATCATCAAGGTGTCGATCCCATTTTGCTAGTCCAAGAAGCATGGATGCCTGTTTTTAAAGATAAGACACAATTACATTTAGGACTCGAGTTGTTGCTGTTACTATATCGTGACCGCTTGCATCTGTCGCTAAATGACAATTATTCTCCAATCTGCACGGAACAAGCATCAATATTAAAGCAGGATACATTGCGGAAGTCACTCACAGATACAACCGCCGAAATGGAAATTATCCTTGGAGCCAAGCGAAGACTTGATTCTAACATGAACACCCAACTACTGATGGAGCAACTCGTACTGAAAATTCAAGGGAGGTAATCCAATTGCCGAAAATTGTAGGCGTTCGTTTTAAGGAAGCCGGTAAAATATATTATTTTTCGCCTGAGAAACTGAACATTGTTGAAGGCCAAGGTGTCATCGTCGAAAATGCACAAGGAATTGAGTTCGGAAAAGCAATTATAGCACCACGCGAAGTCGATGAAGAGGATGTTGTTATGCCTCTAAAAAGAGTATTGCGTGTAGCAACAGATGCGGATTATAAATGTGTTGAAGAAAATGCAGCATCATGTCAGCGAGCTTTTTTACTGTGTGACGAAAAAATTCATGAACATAAGATTGATATGAATCTAGTTGACGTTGATTATACATTCGATCGCAACAAAATCATCTTTTACTTTACCGCAGAAGGGCGTGTTGATTTCCGTGAACTCGTGAAAGATCTGGCATCAGTTTTTCGCACGCGAATCGAATTACGCCAAATAGGTGTGCGTGATGAAGCGAAATTACTTGGTGGAATTGGTCCATGTGGCCGGATGCTCTGCTGTTCGACTTTTTTAGGTGATTTTGAACCTGTTTCTATCAAGATGGCCAAAGACCAGAACCTATCGCTCAATCCGACGAAGATTTCTGGACTTTGTGGTCGTTTAATGTGCTGCTTGAAATATGAGAACGATGAATATGAAATGGCGAAGAAAGAAATGCCTGATGTTGGCCAACATGTTGTCACGCCTGATGGTAAGGCGCGTGTGGTAGGTATTAATCTACTCGGCCGAATTATGCAAGTCAGACTACCAGATCAAGACGCGGTCATTGAATACGCATTAGAAGAATTACGTCCCTTCAATGCTTTTTCAAAAGAACCCGCGAAGTCCTGAGGTGAGCCCATATGGATAAAAAAGCACTTTTTGACTCAGTCAGCAATATGGAAGAACAAATTGGCGAGCTGTATCAACAACTTGGTGATCTAAAGCAAAATTTAGGTGACATGCTTGAAGAAAACAACCGTCTAAACTTAGAAAATGAACATTTGCGTCGCCGTTTAGAAGAGTTAGATGGCAAGCAACACGTGAGTACAGTGCCCGCAGACAAAGAGCTCGGCGCAATGGCTCCAGCTCGCAAAGAGGCGATGCGCCAAATGATTGAAGTTGGCGAAGGATATGATAATTTAGTCAAACTGTATAAAGAAGGTTTTCATATTTGTAATGTACACTTTGGAAGCCCACGCGGAAATGACGAAGACTGTCTATTCTGCATGTCGTTATTGAATAAGAAGTAAAACGCGAGGACGGGGCAAAACTCATTTTCATGCAAAACAAGCAAGATATCACAAATCCTTTTTTTTGAGTAGGATGTGAATCTTGCTTGACACAAATCGAGCGAAAGCGTTTGTATTCAGGGGATTTGGTGGAAGCCGGAAGCGGAGCATACGACTGTATGTGAGAACCGGAAGTCTGCCAAATCCCCTGAATGCGAGCGCTTGTCGCCGATTTATTTGGTTTATGTCCCATACTCATTTTTTAGGAGAGATTTGGATGTTAGTAGGAGACGAACGATTAGATCATTTATTAGCTGAAGGGTTGCGGATTATCCAGAGTCCATCTGTGTTCTCATTTTCTCTAGATGCCGTATTACTCGCACGATTTAGCTACATACCATATCAAAAAGGCGGCCGCATCATCGATTTATGTAGCGGGAATGGGATTATCCCTCTTTTGATTAGCTCGCGAACAAAAGTCCCAATTCTAGGCGTGGAAATCCAAGAACGGCTTGTAAGCATGGCACGACGGAGCATCGAATACAATGGGCTAGAGGACCAGATTGAAATTTTGCAACAAGATTTACGCGAGGTAGTGCCGATTCTTGGGAAAGGTAAAAATAGCTTCGTGATCTGTAACCCGCCATATTTCGCGCTTAAATCGACCAGCATCAAAAATGAGAACGAGCACTTGCGAATTGCGCGTCACGAGGTACATTGTACGTTGCGGGATACGATTCAAGTTGCAGCAGATTTGCTAAAACAGGGTGGGAAGGCGAGTTTTGTTCACCGTCCTGAACGATTGCTAGAAATCATTGATATCATGCGAGAATACGGCCTTGAACCTAAGCGTATCCAATTTGTCCATCCACGTGTTGAACGAGAAGCTAACACAATCCTCATCGAAGGGATAAAAGACGCAAAACCAGGTGTGAAATATTTACCGCCAATCATTGTTCAGCGTGCGAATGGCGAGTACACAAATCAAGTGAGGGAGCTACTTTATGGCAAAGAGTGACGTGCATTATTTTTATGTATTGGAATGCAAGGACGGCACCTATTACGGCGGTTATACGACTGATGTGGCGCGCCGCGAAGCCGAGCACAACTCAGGAATTGGTTGCAAATACACCCGAAATCGGCGCCCCGTAAGAGTCATCCACTCTGAATGCTTCGAAACGAGATCAGAAGCGACCAAAGCCGAATCTGCCTTTAAAAAATTAGCACGCAAAGATAAAGAACAGTATTTGCAAAAAAATAAGGAGGGCGATATGAGATGAAAAGTCAAAAAAGTTTTGTCGAAAAAGCAGATGCAAAAGGCATACTGTATCTAGTGCCAACGCCAATTGGTAACCTAGAGGACATGACGATGCGCGCGATTCGAATTTTGGAAGAAGCAGATTTAATTGCAGCGGAAGACACACGGAACACAATCAAGTTACTTAACCATTTTGACATCCACACAAAAATGGTGAGCTATCACGAACATAATAAAACAGCCCGCCAAAGTGAGCTGATTGAGCAGTTGCAGGCTGGAAGAACGATTGCTGTTGTTAGTGACGCAGGAATGCCATCGATATCCGATCCAGGTTATGAACTTGTAGGCGCTGCTATTGAAGCTGAAATTACCGTCGTGCCACTGCCAGGCGCAAACGCAGCACTAACAGCTCTTATCGCATCAGGACTTGCACCACAGCCCTTCTTCTTTTACGGTTTCTTACCTCGGAGCAATAAAGAGCGTGAGGGGGCATTGATTCAGTTGAACCGTCGCGAAGAAACGTGGATTGTCTACGAATCACCACACCGTTTGAAAGATGTTTTAAAAGCAATGAATAAAATACTCGGCAGCACCCGCAAAATCGTATTATGCCGGGAGTTGACGAAGAAATATGAAGAATTTTTGCGAGGAACGTTGGAAGATGCGCTAGAGTGGGCAAAAGAAACCGAAATCCGCGGTGAATTTTGCGTTATAGTGGAAGGAAATACAGACGTACCAATTGAAGATGAAGAAATATGGTGGGCAAAAATATCAATCAAAGAGCATGTTGAAAAAGTCATGACAGAAGGATCGATGAGCTCAAAAGAAGCTATTAAGCAAGTCATGAAAACCCGCCAGCTTCCGAAGCGCGAAGTATATCAGGCATACCATGAATTATAAAAAGAGACCAGCTCCGCATCATGAGCTGGTCCCTTTACGTACTAACCGATAAAAATACGATAATCAAAACTATTGGCACAATAATCAGAACAATACTGATAATCGAGATAATAAACGTTGCCTTCACCAATGGATTCGTGCTCAAATTTTTTGATTGCACACTGTAAACCAAGGTCCAAATCGCTAAAATAGTACCGAGTGGAATGAACAGCGAAACTATCGAGAAGATAAACATGAGTGTAGTCTTATTCATCAGAAAACTTCATTGTACCTTATAAAAGAGGAATCTCAAAATTTTGCTCTCGAATGGATGTACTTGCTATAATAATGAAAGCAAGAAAAGGAGGAATTCTAGTGACAAATCTACCTAATATCGGCAAACCAGCAACAAATGCACTACAACAACTGGATATTACAACGTTGGAACAAATTGCAATGCATGATGAAAAAACACTTTTAAAAGTACACGGGATTGGACCAAAATCAATCGGGATTTTGAAAGAAGCGATGGCAGGACACGGCTTACATTTTAAAGAAGTAATGAAAGAAAGCGCTACACATGGTGTGGACTTTGCCGTATTCTGTGATTTTAATTGTGACAACGCCCCTAAAAAACGCATTATCCGAGATTATCTTGTTGCCTCTGCATCAGGCGAAAGAGTGGCACTTGAAAACGTATTAGAAGAATCATTCGTATGGAACGTACCGGGAGAATTCCAAATCAAAGGTCGCGAAGCATTCATTAAAGAATTGCAAGCCAATCTCCAAGAAATAAGCTCCCTTGAAATTCAATCCCTCCTAACACATGGCAAAGAAGGCTCTGCACATGGAATCGTTATCAACAAAAAAGGCAAACATGTCTACTTCTCCGATATCTTCACCTTCAAGAGCAACAAAAAAGACGCCAAAATCTCAGAACTGACATCATTTGTAGTGATAGAACAATAAATTAGATTAATTATATCTTTTTCTTTTATGTAGAATCTACATTTTGATTTAAACAAATCGAGCGAAAGTATTTGTATTCTGTGGTTTTTAGAATGGATTAACCGTTTGCTGTGTTCACGCTTGTATTGGGACTGTAACTCCTTTTATTGGAACAGTCATTGGTGGACTATATGTTCGCTTGCTCTCATGTATATTGGGACTGTAGCTCATGTTATTCGAACAGTCACTGGTGGATTACATGTTCGCTTTGCTCTCATGCATATTGGGGCTGTAACTCATGTTATTCGAACAGCCCCAACAAAGCCGGAGCATGCTCGTGTATGTGGTGGCTGAAAGTAGGGGAAAGGCGTATACTTGATCATACGGGGAAGTTAGGCCGAACTGTTGCCCCCAAGTCTAGCGCTGTCGCCGAGTACAGATAAGTAGGATTAACCGTTCACTGTGTTCACGCTTATATTTGGGCTCTAATTCAGCAAAGAACGCTTCATAAGAGCCCAAACAAAAAAGCATCCTATTTGAGGCTAGCACGCTTTCAAATAGGATACTTTCTTTAGTTGTAGTCTTAGATATCATCGCCGAATTGACGACGGATGTCAGCTACTAATTTCTCAGCACCATCACGGCTAAGTGTTAATTTACCATCAACAACTTGTTTGTTTTGATCGGAAAATTCACCAGTGATGTCACAAAGGTTGCTAGCTGTATATTTCTTTAGGATAATTTCATCTTCATTGATGTAAATTTCTAAAGCATCTTTAACAGCAACGCCTAGGTTACGACGAATTTCAACTGGGATTACAATACGTCCTAGCTCGTCAATTTTTCTTACCATACCTGTAGATTTCATGTTCTTACCTCCTAACTTCTGTAGTCTAACATCTATAATACCAAGAATTTCCTAGAAAAGCTAGATGAAAATATCAATAAATACAAAAAAAAAGGTTATTCTCTTTAAAAAAGGGTATAAACCTAGTTGGAGCGCTATTTGTAGATAAAATGTTCTACAATTGCCAATTTTTTTTCTTTAGATAAATTATACATTTTCGCAGATTTGAAAGGAGTTTTTTTGGATGGATTTATTGGTTGCGTTAATTCCAGCGGTGATGTGGGGGATAATGCCACTTGTTGTTTCAAAAATTGGAGGAAAACCTTATCAGCAAACATTAGGAGTTACATTTGGAGCATTCATTTTTGCGATTGGGATGTATTTTTATTCAACACCGCAATTTACGGGAACAATTTTGTTAGTGAGTTTTGTATCAGGGATTTTTTGGACAGTAGGTCAACTGAATCAATTTCGAGCGTTTACTCATATCGGTGTTTCCAAAGCGATGCCACTATCGACAGGGATGCAATTGGTTGGAACTTCGTTGTTCGGTGTTTTTGTTTTCCAAGAATGGGGAACCACAGCGAAGTTAGTACTTGGATTCTCAGCATTGGTGTTTATTATCGTTGGAATTTCTTTGACGTCCTATCAGCAGCACAAATCAAAGGGAAACAATATGAAGCAAGGAATGGTAGCGTTAATTATTTCTTCGTTGGGCTATGTGGCGTATGTTGTTATTCTAAAAGCATTTAACATTAGCGGCTGGGAAGCAATTCTACCACAAGCAGTTGGGATGGTTTTTGCGGCGGTTGCGTTTTCCTTTAAAGATCGCAAAACTTTCTTTTTAAAAGAAACATGGCTTAGCATTATCCCAGGTGTTATTTGGAGTATCGGAAACTTGGCGTTACTTATCTCCAACACGGTTATCGGTGTGGCAATCAGTTTTTCGCTATCGCAAATGGGCGTTGTAATTTCAACGCTAGGCGGGATTTTATTGTTAGGTGAGAAAAAGACAAAACGCGAACTGATCTTAGTTATTATCGGGATTATACTTGTTGGTGCTGGTGGATTTATGATTGGTCTAACAAAATAAGGAAATATGGCGGTGTGGAAGGTTACTCTACGCTGTCTTTTTTTATTTTTATAGCTTGCGGTATTTTGTTTTGAGCAGAAAATGATATAATAAAAGGTAATTGTGAATTTAACACCGGAAAAAATGATTTTTCGGTGGAGGAATAGGAGAGGATTAGGTTGCCAAAAGAGAATAATACATTTTATATTACGACTCCGATTTATTATCCAAGTGGAAAAGCTCATATTGGGCACGCGTATACGACAGTTGCAGGAGATGCGATGGCGCGATACAAGCGCTTGCAAGGATTTGATGTCTTCTATTTGACAGGCACGGACGAGCACGGTCAAAAAATTCAGCAAAAAGCAGAGGAACAAAATATTTCACCGCAAAGCTACGTAGATGATATCGCGGCTGGATTCCAAGATTTGTGGAAGAAACTTGAGATTACAAACACAGATTTTATTCGGACGACAGAACCGCGCCATAAAGAGGGTGTCGCGAAGATTTTCCAAAAACTACTGGATCAAGGAGATATTTATCTTGGTCAATATGAAGGCTGGTATTCAGTTTCGGATGAAGAATATTTCACGGAGACGCAACTGGAAGAAGTGTATCGCGATGAAAATGGCAAAGTTATTGGCGGAAAAGCACCAAGTGGCAATGAAGTTGAGCTCGTAAAAGAGGAATCGTATTTCTTCCGAATGAGCAAATATGCCGATCGCTTACTAGCTTATTACAATGACAATCCTGAATTCATCCTACCAGAATCACGCAAAAACGAGATGATAAATAATTTTATCAAGCCGGGCTTGGAAGATTTAGCGGTTTCTAGAACTACTTTTGATTGGGGAATTAAGGTTCCTGGTGACGCGAAACATGTTGTTTATGTATGGATTGATGCACTTTCTAATTACATAACTGCACTTGGCTACGGTTCAGATGATGAGGCTAATTTTAATAAATACTGGCCGGCAGACGTTCATATTATCGGAAAAGAAATTGTTCGCTTCCACACGATTTACTGGCCAATTATTTTAATGGCGCTCGATTTACCACTACCGAAGAAGATTTTTGGTCACGGTTGGATTTTGATGAAAGACGGAAAAATGTCGAAATCTAAAGGAAATGTTGTCGATCCGTACATGCTGATTGATCGTTACGGTTTGGATGCACTGCGGTACTACTTACTTCGCGAAGTTCCATTTGGTTCAGACGGTTTATTCACGCCAGAAGATTTCGTGGATCGCGTGAACTACGATTTAGCGAATGATTTAGGTAATCTATTAAATCGAACGGTTGCGATGATAAATAAGTACTTTGATGGTGAAATTCCTGCTTATCAAGGTAATGTAACATCTTTTGATGGCGAATTAGAGATTTTCAAAGATAATGTTTTGAAAGAATATGAAACAAATATGGAAACAATGCAATTTTCGGTGGTGCTTTCTCAATTATGGACGTTTGTAAGCCGTACGAACAAATACATCGACGAAACTGCTCCGTGGGTATTAGCAAAAGAAGAAGCGAATCGCGCGGAACTAGCGAGTGTGATGACGCATCTAGCTGAGAACTTACGAATCATTGCTGTTATGTTAAAGCCATTCTTAACGCAATGTCCAGAAGGCATTTTCACGCAATTAGGAATTACAGAAGAATCGCTAAAAGACTGGGCATCAATCACAGGATACGGTAAAATTCCAGCAGGTACAAAAGTAGTCGCGAAAGGAACGCCGATCTTTCCACGATTAGATGCAGCGGAAGAAGTCGCCTACATTCAAGAACAAATGAAAGCAACAACCCCGATTCCAGTAGCAGAAGAACCAACTGTTGAAGCGCTTGAAACGCCTGAAATTGGCATTGAAGACTTTGACAAAATCGATTTACGCGTTGGAGAAGTCAAGCAAGTAGAGAAAGTCAAAAAAGCAGATAAACTACTCTGTTTCCAATTGGATCTAGGTGAAGGGAAATTACGTCAAGTCCTATCGGGTATTGCAGAATTCTACGCACCAGAAGAACTCATCGGCAAAAAGGTCATCGTTGTGTCGAATTTAAAACCTGTAAAACTACGCGGTCTGATGAGCGAAGGTATGATCCTATCTGGCGAGAAAGATGGCAAATTACAAATAATCGAAGCGAGCAGCGTTCTACCAAATGGTGCAAAAGTAAAATAAACGAAGTAAGGTGGGTTTCTAACGGAAATCCATCTTTACTTTTATCTAAAAAACGACTTTCTTCTATAGTAATAGTGAACAATCCTGAAACAAAAAATAAATTATGCTATTATATAGAAGAAAGTCGACATTAAACTAATTTAAAATAAAGAAATGAGGGGTAAAAATGCTTTTTGACACACATGTCCACTTGAATGATGATGCATTTAACGAGGATCTAGAAGAAGTTATCGTTCGTGCCAAGGAAAATGATGTTTCGCGAATGGCGGTTGTCGGTTTTAACGAAGAAACAATCAATCGTGCACTGAAGCTTGCCGATAAATATGATTTTATTTACCTCATTGTCGGTTGGCACCCAACAGACGCTATCACTTTTACAGAAGAAAAACTAGAGTGGTTGCGCGAACTATCAAAAAATCCGAAAGTTATCGCATTGGGAGAGATGGGGCTCGATTATCATTGGGATACGTCGCCAAAAGAAACTCAGTTTGAAGTCTTTCGTCAGCAAATTAGACTAGCAAAAGAGGTAAGGTTGCCGATTGTGATTCATAATCGAGAAGCAACCGAAGATGTTGTGCGCATTTTGCAGGAAGAAAAAGCTAGCGAAGTCGGTGGGATTATGCATTGTTTTGGTGAAACCGTTGAAGTAATGGAAGCATGCCTTGCTATGAACTTCTACATCTCATTTGGAGGAACAATTACTTTTAAAAATGCAAAATTACCAAAAATTGCAGCGGAATCAGTGCCTCTAGACAAGATTTTAATCGAAACTGATGCACCATATCTTGCTCCGCATCCAAATCGCGGTAAAAGAAATGAGCCAAGTTACGTCAAGATTGTTGCCGAAAAGGTGGCAGAATTAAAAGAAATGAAATATGAGGAAATCGCGCGCTACACAACAGAAAACGCAAATAGGCTTTTTAAATTGACTTGATTTTTGTCATCAAATCGTAATATTACTTGAACTCTGTAACGGAATCTTAAGCAAGCGAAAAATAGAGATCGAGGAAATACGAAAAACCTCGCTCTATTATGCCTACGACTAGAGACTGAGTTCCCTGAAATATAATTGACACATTAGACATAGAATGTAATGAAGAGATTCTGTAATGGCTTTATACCAACGATAAATCGATTTTTCCTCATCTAGGCAGTTATGTATGATAATTCGTTGACAGTTCTTTCGTCCCCCGTATATAATCACAACAGAAGTTAGAAAGGGGAGAAATACATGACCATGGAAACTAGCAGTAACGCAAGCCAGAAATCAAAATTGCGTTTACCGATAATGATTGGCGCGTTTGTTATTGTCATAGCATTGGTTTTTTATTTCGTTTTCGAGGGAACTAAAAACGATATCACAATTGTAAAAGCAGGCGAGGTTACAAAAATTAGCACGCATGCAAAAACAGTTGGAGAAGTATTAAATGATGAAGGTGTAAAAATTGGAAAGCACGATGAATTGTCCTATTCCAAAAATGCAGCTGTGAAAGATGGCATGAAAATTGCTTATATTCCAGCAAAAGAAGTAACAATTAATGACGAAGGTAAAGAAGCAAGTGTTTGGACAACAAAAGACACTGTTGCTGAAGTACTGAAGGATGAAAATATTACAACACGTCCGCAAGATGCTCTAAACGTTTCATTGGATGACAAAGTATCAGCGAACATGGAAGTTAAAATTGACCGTGCCGTAGCCTTAGCGATTCAAAATGGTGCGAAGAAAGAAACAACATGGTCAACAAAAGATACAGTTGCAGAACTATTAACAGAGAAAAAAATTAAGTTAGATACTCATGACAAAGTATTGCCAGCAAAAACGACAAAACTTACTCCAAATATGACGGTTGTTGTTACATATGTAGACAAAAAAACCGATGAAAAAAAATCAACAGTAGCTTTTAAAACCGTAGTAAAAGAAGATTCTTCGCTTAAAAAAGGTGAGGAAAAAGTAGTTCAAACAGGAAAAGCTGGCGAGAAAGTAGCCAAATATGATGTTGTTCTTGAGAATGGGAAAGAAAAACATCGTAAACTCCTTGCAGAACAAGTGATAGCAAAACCAGAAGATAAAATCGTTGTTCGTGGTACTAAAGAAGAACCAGTAGTGGCGGCAATCAGCAACAGCCCAGCCCCATCTTCTTCTAAAAAAGCAACAACTTCAAACGCATCTTCAAAAAGCAGTAGCGCATCTACAGTAAGTAGCAAACCATCATCAGGTGGTAAAACATTCACGATGGAATCGACAGCTTATTCAGGTGGCGGTACGACAGCTACAGGTATTAACCTAACTGCTAACCCAGGTTTAAAAGTAGTTGCAGTAGATCCAAGCGTGATTCCATTAGGCTCTAGAGTTTATGTATCAGGCTACGGAGAAGCAATTGCTGGTGACACTGGTGGCGCGATTAAAGGTAATATCGTAGACGTTTATTTTGCAGATGAAAGTCAATGTTACACTTGGGGACGTCGTCAAGTGACTGTAACCATTTTAGATTAATCATTTAAAAAAAGCAGGATGCATACCAATACTGGTATTGCTCCTGCTTTTTTGTCAGCCAAAACAGGTTTTTGCTTTTACAGATTTTATGGTATGATAGAAACACTGATTAAAAGAGGGGACGTTTTGTATGGAGAAGCTAGTAATTCATGAGGTCATTGTTGTGGAAGGGCGAGACGATACGACCGCTATTCACCGTGCAGTGGACGCAGACACAATCGAAACGAATGGCTCAGCGCTCTCTGCCATGACTATTGAAAAAATCCGTCATGCAAAAGAAAAACGTGGCGTGATTATACTAACAGATCCTGATTTTCCCGGTGAAAAAATACGAAAACAAATTGATGCCGCGGTTCCCGGATGCCACCATGCCTTTGTTAAGCGTAGTGATGCGTTGCCGAAATACGGTCGTGGTTTAGGAGTCGAGCACGCTTCGCCTGAAATTATTCGCGAGGCTTTGGCGCATTTTCATACAAGCGATGAACGCGTTCAAGAAAGTGAAATTGCTTATGAACGGCTCGTGATGCTTGGCTTAATGGGCGGTGCGGGTGCAAAAGCGAAACGACAAAAGTTAGGAGAAATCCTTAAAATAGGTTATACGAATGGCAAACAACTGCAAGCGAGATTGCGAATGTTTGGTATTACGAGTGAACAATTTGAAGCCGCATGGGACAAAGTAGTACAGGAGGAGACGAATGAGTAAAGATATCGCAACACCAGGCCGTACAAAAGAGATTCTAAAGAAGTATGATTTTTTATTCAAGAAAAGTTTAGGACAGAATTTCTTGATTGATAGCAATATTTTACGACGAATCACGGAGACGGCGGAGCTGGATAAAGAAACAGATGTTATCGAGATTGGGCCGGGGATTGGCGCGCTTACAGAGCATTTGGCGCGTACATCTAGACGTGTACTGGCTTTTGAGATTGATCAGCGTCTCATGTCGATTTTGCCAGACACACTCGCAGCATATGATAATGTGGAAATCGTGAACGAAGATATTTTGAAAGTCGACGTTGGGGCGATGATTACAGAGAGATTTCCAAGTCGAGCAGAGCCTGTGAAAGTAGTTGCCAATTTGCCTTATTATGTGACAACACCGATTATTTTGCAATTGCTACATGAAGACTTGCCTGTGTCTAGTATGACATTCATGCTTCAAAAAGAAGTTGCGGATCGAATTTCAGCAAAACCGAGCACAAAAGCTTACGGAAGCCTATCAATCGCAATTCAGTATTACATGGAGGCTGAGCTTTCTTTCATTGTGCCAAAAACGGTATTTATGCCACAACCAAATGTTGATTCGGCGATTATCCATTTGAAACGCCGTGCGCAACCACCAGCACAAGTCGACAATGAGACCTTCTTCTTTGATATTACGCGTTCAGCATTTGCACAGCGAAGGAAAACATTATGGAACAATTTGGTGAATCGTTTCCCAGAGTTGAAATCGCAAAAAGAAGAATTAGAAGCGGAACTTGCGGCAGTTGGGATTGACGTGAAAAGGCGCGGAGAAACGTTTAGTATCCCTGAATTTGCGATATTAAGTAATTTTCTTGACAATTTCATGAGAAAATAACGAAAAATTGATAAAAAAGCAATCATAGCGGTTGACATAGAGGCATTTCGCTGTTAAAATATTTGTTTATTGATTTTTTGCCCTTGTTGTGGTATACTGGAGTTTAGTGAGGTGGGGGTACAAAATGTCAAAAACTATTGCAAGTATCAAACAAAATCTTGAATCCAGGCTTGGAACAAGACTAACTTTGAAAGCGAACGGCGGACGTAAGAAGACAATTGAGCGTTGCGGCGTTTTAGCTGAAACTTATCCAGCTGTTTTTGTTGTTGAATTAGATCAAGACGAGAACAATTTCGAAAGAGTATCCTATAGTTACACGGACATTTTAACAGACACTGTAGAATTAGACTTTACAGACGATGTAAGTAAAGAATTAGCACTTTAATCACTATTATCTCAAAACCAGCCAATTGGCTGGTTTTTTGGTTGAGCTGTTCAAATATAAGAAGTTACAATGCTAGTAAGACGTAAAAGACAAATTCATTTCTCACGGTATGGAAGCGCTCTCTATTGTTACGAAATGGTTAACTGGCCCATCTAACTCAATAGCCGGAACTCTTTTCTAGTTTGGAGTACATATTTAGGCTTGGCTATGGTAGAATAAACAAAGAAGATTTGAGGAAGTGTAACCAAACTTGAAGTCAGGGAGATAACCTATTTTTATTAAGATTGAAGGATTCCCTAGGAAAGGCTGTAGAGATGATGAAAATAAATGTGAAAGCACCTGCAAAAATTAATTTGTCATTGGACGCGCTATATAAACGACCAGACAATTATCATGAGCTTGAGATGGTGATGACAACGATTGATTTGGCGGATCGTCTGCAGCTAGTATTGCTCGAAAAGGATACTATCAAACTGGATGTTAAGGCGCACTTTATTCCCGATGATAAAAGGAATCTAGTTTATCAGGCAGCAGCGCTTTTAAAGGAAAGGTTTTCGGTAAAGCAGGGAGTGGCGATAACGCTTGACAAAAGTATTCCAGTAGCGGCTGGCCTTGCGGGCGGTAGTAGTGACGCAGCAGCAGCACTTAAGGGCTTGAACCAAATCTGGAATTTACAGTTGACGCTTACTGAACTTGCTAACCTTGGCGCAGAATTGGGGTCAGACATCCCATTTTGTCTTTATGGAGGCACAGCGCTCGCGACTGGACGCGGTGAAATTATTAAGCCACTTCCGATGATGCCGAATTGCTGGATTGTATTAGCGAAGCCCTCGATTAGTGTATCGACACCCGGCGTGTACAGGGATTTGCGTGTTGGTGAGGTAGAGCACCCGAATACTGCTGGTATGGTACAGGCGATTCAAGATGGTAGTTTTGAAGGAATTTGTGATAATATTGGGAACGTGTTGGAGACAGTGACGCTTGCCAAGCACCCAGAAGTGAAGCGTATTAAAGAGAAGATGTTAGAATTCGGCGCAGATACGGCGTTAATGAGCGGTAGCGGGCCGACAGTGTTTGCTCTTGTCAAACAGTACTCTAGAGCAAAACGAGTCTATAACGGCTTACGTGGCTTCTGTGAGGAAGTGTATCTAGTTAGACCTTGGCAAGAAGAAAAATGATAAAGGAGTCGATGAATGATGAAAGTGATTTTTAATGCGGATGATTTTGGTTTGTCAAAGGGTGTTGTTTACGGGATCTTAGAAGCTTATAAACATGGTGTTGTGAGATCGACCACGATGCTTGCGAATTCACCTGCATTTGATTTAGGTGCTGAAATAGCGAAAGAGAATCCTGGACTTGATATCGGCGCGCATTTAACGCTGACATTTGGTAGTCCGCTTTTAGAAGATGTACCTAGTTTAACCGCGGAATCTGGAAAATTTCTAGCACAAGATGTACTTAGAAGTTCCGTCGATAAAATTGACTTTGATGAAGTCGAGCGTGAATTCACTGCACAAATCGAAAAAATCTTGGCTGCGGGAATCACGATTTCCCATTTTGACACCCATCATTTAATCGAGCCCATCGTTTTACCAGTTTTGCAGAATTTAGCGAAGAAATACCAAGTCGGATTGCGTCGATCTGTACATGATGCAGACTATACTGGCATCCCGACAACAGATCGTTTTTCTGATGAGTTTTATGCGGATGGAATTACAGCGGACGTCGTGAAGCAAGTAGTGAAGAAGTACGAGAATGACACGGAGACGTTGGAATTTATGTGTCACCCAGCGTTTATCGATGAAACAACGCTTAGTTTGACATCCTATATAGACTATCGAATAAAAGAACTTACTTTCCTAACATCGGATGAGGTGCAGGAAGCATTGAAAGCGGTTGGGGCCGAAATTGCCAGCTTTAAAGAGGTTATGAAATAAACGAAATTGAACATTTGGTTATTTTGAAATGGTGAGTTGTCACTATCTTTTCCTCTTAAAAGCCTTTATAATGAATTTAAATACGTACAAAAAGGGCGAAATAGGTTCTAATGTTTGGAAAAGCTATTTTTAAAAAGAGGAGAAGAAGTACTATGAAAATTCGGCGTAGTGAACGTTTGATAGATATGACGCAGTTTCTGCTGAGCCATCCGCGAAAATTGGTACCGCTGACTTTATTTGCTGAGCGCTATGGTTCTGCAAAGTCGTCTATTAGTGAAGATTTGGTGATTATAAAGAAAACCTTTGAAGACAGAGGCATCGGTACACTTGAGACGGTTCCAGGCGCTGCTGGTGGCGTGAAATATATTTCTATTGCAGATAATGCAGATGTGCTGGATTTCGTTCAGACACTTTGCAACCGTATTGCTGAGCCTGATCGTTTGTTACCAGGTGGTTATTTGTATTTATCGGATTTACTAGGCGAACCAGTGACGCTAAGCCAAATCGGAAAAATCTTAGCAACGAAATTTAATAAGCAAAAAATAGATGCAATTATGACGGTCGCAACGAAAGGGATTCCAATTGCACAAGCTGTGGCGGAGCACTTAAATGTCCCGTTTGTTATTGTTCGTCGTGATAGCAAAGTGACAGAAGGCTCTACGGTAAGCATTAACTATGTGTCTGGTTCTAGTAAGCGTATCGAGAAAATGGAGTTATCAAAACGGAGCTTGCCAGAAGGCTCGAATGTAGTAATTGTCGATGATTTCATGAAGGCTGGCGGAACGATTAATGGGATGAAGAACTTATTAGAAGAGTTCAATGCTAAATTAGTCGGAATCGGAGTCTTGGTGGAGTCAGAATATGCAGAGGAACGTTTGGTCGATGATTACGTTTCCTTAGTTAAAATTAAGAACGTTGACGTCAAAGAAAAGCAAATTGAAGTAGTGGAAGGTAATTATTTTAATTATCCTAACCAGTAATTATAGACATAACGAGATTTAGAACTGGTAAAATTGTTTTAGTGTGCCAGCAAATCACGTTAATTTTTAGTTTTATGCAATCAAGCGAAAGCGTTTGTATTCAGGGAACCCGTCTCACGTTGAATACGAACGCTTTTTGCCTGTTTATTTAGCTTGTCCATAGCAGTTTTGCATGAACCGAATATGAACAGATAAATACGACCTTAGCATGACTGGTTTTCATTTTAACTATGCTACAATAAGGACTTGTAGAAGGGCATGAACAATTTTACAGGGAATATTTATGTTTGTGAACTTTTAAAAGTTTGGTTACCTACATACGAGGAACTAACAGAAAATCACTTAATTGGAAGGAGCAACACACATGAAGAAATGGGTTAAATGGTTGATTGCTATCGTTATAATCGCGGCAATCGTGGTAGGAGCAGTATTGTTCTTAGGATCTAAATCAGGATCAGATACAACGACGAAGAATCTTGTAACAACGAAAGTAAAACAAGGGGATATGAAAATAAATGCGACGGCAACGGGAGCAATCGTTCCGCAAAACCAACAAGCACCTAATTACGATGAGTTAGAATTGCAAGTACAAATGGATGAGCTGGATGTTCCTAATGTAAAAAAAGGTCAAACGGCTAAGATTTCTGTTACGGCGGTTCCTGACAAAACATACACAGGCAAGGTGAAGGAAATTGCTGAACAAGGAACTGTTATGAACGGTGTATCTTCTTTCTTAGTAACGATTTCAATTGATGACATAGCTAATTTGAAATCAGGAATGACAGCTGATGCTTCTATTTTGGTAAATGAGAAAGCAAACGCACTATACGTTCCCATCGAAGCGGTCCAAAAAAATGATGAGGACAAATATTACGTGTTAGTTCCTAAAAAAGGGAAGAATAACACGACAAAAGAAGTAAAGCAATATGTAACGACTGGGCTTCACAACGAAGATAACATGGAGATTACAAAAGGTCTAGAAAAGGGCGATGAAGTCATTTTACCAACGAAATCGAATTCATCCCAACAGCCAGGATTTTAATAACTAGACCAAACGAGGAGGTGATCGCATGACGAGTCCACTTATTGATATGAGAAATTTAACAAAAACATATACACTTGGCGGTGAAACATTTAAAGCATTAGACAATGTAACGCTTGCCGTTGAAAAAGGCGAATTTTTAGCGATTGTCGGACCTTCTGGCTCTGGTAAGTCAACCTTGATGAACATGATTGGTTGCTTAGATGTGCCGGATTCCGGTAAATATCATTTAGATGGTGTCGATGTGGAGACGTTAAATGATAATAAACTTTCTGCAATTCGTAATAAGAAAATCGGCTTTATTTTTCAACAATTTAACTTATTGACGAAGCTATCGGCACTAGAGAATGTAGAGTTACCATTAATTTATGGTGGAATGGGTGCCGCAAAACGAGAGGAAATCGCGTTAGAATGCCTTAGTAAAGTTGGGCTAACGGATAAAAAAAGAAATTTACCGACGCAATTGTCTGGTGGTCAACAGCAGCGTGTCGCCATTGCTCGTGCGCTTGCGGCTAATCCACAAATTTTGCTAGCGGATGAACCGACAGGAGCGCTTGATTCCAAAACGGGTAAAGAAGTCATGGGAATCTTACAAGAATTGAATCAGGCTGGAAATACTATCGTAATGATTACACATGATCTTGATATCGCGAATTATGGAACAAGGACAATTCGAATTCAAGACGGTCAACTTTTCAATGAGGGGGTAGCGAAATGATCCGCCAAAGTATGAAGATGGCCTGGAAACAACTAAAAACAAGTAAGATGCGCTCCTTCTTAACGATGTTAGGAATTATTATTGGAGTATCTTCGGTTATTTTATTAGTGTCGCTAGGTAAAGGTGTCACGGATCAAGTCAATAGTCAAATGGGTGATCTTGGTTCGAACTTAGTAACAGTGATGAACACATCGACTAATCCGAATGATAAATTTACGTATGATGATGTTTTGAAATATAAAAATATTGACGGCGTTAAAAGTGTTTCACCAGAGCTTTCAGGACAAGTAAAGGCCACGTTTGATTATAAATCTAAGGACCTGAAGCTTATTGGTACAAATGAGCAGTATAAAGATGCCAGAGGACTTAAGCTTGATAATGGGCGTTTCTTGTTACCTATTGATGTCGAGTACGGGCAAAAAATTGCAGTAATCGGGCCAAATGTAGCAAGCGATTTATTCGGCTTTTCTGACCCCATTGGTGAGTATATCCGCATAAATGGTATGCCGTATAAAATTGTTGGTGTTTTGGAAGAAAAAGGTGCATCAATGATGGGGTCTAGCGATGATCAAGTATTTGTTCCATTAACCGCAGCGCAACGTATGTTAAAAGATACAAATGTTAGAACGTTTTATGTCGAAACAGAGACAGCAGAAGATGTAGATCGTGTTGTAAATACGTTGGAATCGCGCCTATCTATTCATTTTGATTATACCTCGGCTGACTCAGCAAGTGGCGAATCGGCGCCATATCAAGTTATTAATCAGCAAGAAATTTTAAATGCATTTGATACTATCAGTTCTACTCTTACAACCGCGCTCGGAGCAATAGCAGGTATTTCCCTTGTTGTTGGTGGTATTGGTATTATGAATATCATGCTAGTATCAGTATCAGAACGGACGAGAGAAATTGGTATTCGTAAGGCCTTAGGTGCAAAAAAACGAGATATACTCACGCAGTTCTTAATTGAATCCATCGTTATTAGTGTTGTTGGTGGCTTGATTGGGATTGCAATTGGTGTCTCTGGTGCACTTGCATTCGGCTCTATTGCAGGCATACCATCAGGCATTACCGCATCAACTATTATAGGTGCTTTCCTATTCTCGATGTTCATTGGTGTTATTTTCGGTATTACACCAGCTAATAAAGCATCAAAATTACGACCAATTGATGCATTACGATCGGAATAATGCAGATAAAAAAGAGGATTTATGTGAAAAAATCCTCTTTTTTTTGTTATTCTGTTACATAAGTATATAGCTAAAGTTACTTTTTTAGGTGTAAATGATCGAAATTATGTCGTAAAAATGGATGTCATATATTTTTAATCTGTTTGTCATCATTGTGATAAATATAACGGTAGAAATTACTTTTTCAAGCAATGTATTTGTCTTTTTTCTTGTTGTCAATGCTTTAATAGCAATGAATAATCAGATGATCCAACAGATATTACGATGTGTCATAATTCATTGATATTTGTAAAAAATATTAAAAAAATATGTGCAAAAATATGGGTTTAAAACAGATAATCTGCTCTTTTTTGTATACTAAAAAATGGAGCTTTTTCGAGTTTAGTAGTATAAAGTAACATAAATTTGGTGGGTGGAATATAATCGGGAATGCTTGCATAGCCTATATTAACAATGTTTTTCATGATTTCTAAAAATCAGTCAATCGATAGTATACAATCAATTGGTTATTAAGAACAATTAAACTTTGTCAATAAAAAATGCATTCTAAACGGCATTTTTATATGCGAAGTCACAAAGTTGTCAAATTTAGCTTTTTTTATTATGATGTTGTTAGAGAAAAATTCTGGGCTTTCCTTTTTGGGGACATAAAGTAGTTGAAAAATTACTTTTTGTGTAGGAGAAATGTCGATGGAACAATTCTCTAGTGTTATCTTTATGATGTTGCGTGTATGTTGAACAACAAGTAACATGTCAACAAGAGCTAAGGTGGTGAAGAAAATGGAAATTACAGATGTGAGATTACGTCGAGTTGAGACTGATGGAAGAATGAAAGCTATTTCTTCAATTACTATTGACGGTGAATTCGTAGTACATGATATTCGCGTGATTGATGGTAACGATGGGTTATTTGTAGCAATGCCAAGTAAACGTACTCCAGATGGAGAGTTTCGTGACATCGCTCACCCGATTAATTCAGACACTCGTGCTAAAATTCAGGACGCTGTTTTAGTTGCTTATGCTGAAGCTGATGAAGTTGTTAGCGAAGTAGCGGAAGAAGCGACACCAGAAGCGGAAGAAGGAAATGAAGACTAAACACTACTTTTTATAGGACCTGGGTAAATGCTTGTTGTGAATAGCGAATCTAAAGGGAAACTAAAGATTGTCCCAAGTAACAAGATGAAATAACCCGAGAAAACTATGAGAAGACAAAATGGGATAAGGAGTGACTAATAATGCAAGTAACTGATGTGAGATTACGTCGTGTAGAAACTGATGGAAGAATGAGAGCTATTGCTTCCATAACTTTAGATGAGGAATTTGTTGTTCATGATATTCGTGTGATTGATGGCAACAACGGTTTATTCGTAGCAATGCCAAGTAAACGCGGCGTTGATGGTGAATTCCGTGATATCGCCCATCCAATCAATTCTGATACTCGTGGAAAAATCCAAGAGGTCGTGCTTGCTGAATACGTTCGCGTAGGCGAAGAAGAATCAAGTGCCGTATCAGAAGACGTAGCAGTCGAAGAAGAAGTAGCTGCTGAATAATTAAAAATATTAATCCAAGCAACCAGCTGCGTCAGGCTGGTTGCTTTTTGTTGGGCCTCTTAAGAAACGTAGTTCAGTTTCTTTAGAGGCCCAATATGAGTGCGAACAAAGTGAGTATTCGTTCCATAAAAGAACTGATGAGAGCCAAGAATGAGAAGCGGAAACAGCGACAAACGTACAACCTGGAGAGAGATATAAAGCAAGAACCCCGTAAGAAACGTAGTGCAGTTTCTTTAGAGGCCCAATATGAGTGCGAACAAAGTGAGTATTCGTTCCATAAAAGAACTGATGAGAGCCAAGAATGAGAAGCGGAAACAGCGACAAACGTACAACCTGGAGAGAGATATAAAGCAAGAACCCCGTAAGAAACGTAGTGCAGTTTCTTTAGAGGCCCAATATGAGTGCGAACAAAGTGAGTATTCGTTCCATAAAAAAACTGATGAGAGCCAAGAAAGAGAAGTGGAAACAGCGACAAACGTACAACCTGGAGAGAGATATAAAGCAAGAACCCCCGTAAGAAACGTAGTGCAGTTTCTTTAGAGGCCCAATATGAGTGCGAACAAAGTGAGCATTCCCTTCTGCCTTAAATAGATTTGGAAGGATTACATGCTCGCTCTGCTCACATGCATATTGGGGCTGTAACTCATTTTATTTCGAACAGTCCCAACAATGCAAACGCTTGCCAGTAATTTCTTATAGACGAAACCAAACTAGGTTCTAATTGCATCTTGAAAAAAAGGTATATTTACGGTATTATCATTATGAAGAATAGTGGATAATTGGAGGGTCTTGTCAATGATGAAAAGATATGCGGTGGTTTTAGCGGCTGGGCAAGGTACAAGAATGAAGTCGAAGCTTTACAAGGTTTTACATCCTGTTTGTGGAAAGCCAATGGTAGAACATGTAGTAGACCAAATCAGTCAGCTTGAGCCGGATGAAGTTGTGACTATTGTCGGACACGGCGCGGAACAAGTGCAGACCCATTTGAAAGATAGAAGTGTGTTTGCTTTGCAGGAAGAGCAACTAGGAACGGCACATGCTGTTTTACAAGCAAAAAGTGTACTAGGTGACAAAGACGGTGTCACGCTTGTTGTATGTGGCGATACGCCGCTTATCCAAGGGCACACGATGGAAGATTTAATGAAATATCATCAAGAAAAACGTGCAAAGGCAACGATCTTGACAACGGTCTTAGATGATCCAGCTGGCTATGGACGGATTATTCGCGATGACTTAGGAATCGTTGAGAAAATTGTTGAGCAAAAAGATGCGTCAGAAAAAGAACAACGCGTGAATGAGATTAATACTGGGACTTATTGTTTTGATAATCAAGCTTTATTTGAAGCGTTATCGAAAGTGTCCAATGAAAATGCGCAAGGTGAGTACTATTTACCAGATGTTATCAAAATTCTAAAAGACGAAGACGAGGTCGTTGCGGCTTATCGAATGGAGAACGCAAAGGAGTCGCTTGGTGTGAATGATCGTGTAGCTTTAGCAGAGGCTCAAGAGATTATGCGTCACCGAATCAATGAGAAGCACATGCGAAATGGTGTGACTTTGATTGATCCAGCAAATACGTATATCGACGTTGATGTAGAAATTGGTCAAGATACGATTGTTGGGCCAAATGTTTCAATTCACGGTCAAACAGTTATTGGAGCCGATTGTGAAATTACTGGCGCAAGCGTGCTGGATAATGCAATTCTTGGTGAGCGTGTTCAAGTGAAACATTCGTCTATTTACGATAGTAAGGTTGGCGATGACGTGCAAGTCGGACCGTATTCACACTTACGCCCAGAATCTGAAATCAGTGAAGGCGTTAAGATTGGTAACTTTGTAGAGATGAAGAAAGCAACAATTGGCAAGAACTCAAAAATCCCGCATTTCATTTACATGGGTGATGCGGAGATTGGCGAGAATGTTAATATTGGTTGCGGTTCTATCGCTGTGAACTACGATGGCAAAAATAAAGCCAAAACAATTATTGGTGATGATGTCTTTATTGGTTGCAACTCCAACTTGGTAGCGCCAGTGAACATTGGCAATCGCGCTTTCGTGGCAGCAGGCACAACGGTTACAAAAGATGTACCAGAAGATGCGCTTGCTATTTCACGCGTGAAACAAGAAAATAAAGAAGGATACGCTAAAAAACTTAATTTTGGCAAGTAATGCTTTGTTTTAGTGTTATGGGGTTGCATGATTTTTCGAGCAACCCCAACAATGAAAAATTATATAAAATCTATGTGGAGGCTGATTATGTCTAACGATTATTTTGATCCAAAGTTAAAAATTTTCTCTTTAAATTCCAACCCAGCACTAGCAGCAGAAATAGCGGAAGTAGCGGGAATTAATTTAGGGAAGTCCAGCGTGACCCATTTTAGTGATGGCGAAATTCAGATTAATATTGAAGAAAGTATCCGTGGTTGCCACGTTTATGTCGTGCAATCCACTGGTTTTCCGGTTAACCAAAATCTGATGGAACTTTTGATCATGATTGATGCACTTAAGAGAGCTTCAGCAAAAACAATTAATATTGTGATGCCATATTACGGTTATGCACGTCAAGACCGTAAAGCGCGTAGTCGTGAGCCTATCACGGCCAAATTAGTAGCAAACCTAATTGAAAAAGCAGGCGCTACACGTATGATTACACTCGACCTTCATGCACCACAAATACAAGGTTTCTTTGATATCCCAATCGATCACTTGAATGCGGTGCGTTTACTATCTAACTATTTTAGCTCGCATCATATCGACGAAGATTTGGTTGTTGTTTCCCCAGATCATGGCGGAGTAACAAGAGCTCGCAAAATGGCAGATCGTTTGAAGGCGCCAATCGCGATTATCGATAAGCGTCGTCCGCGCCCAAATGTTGCCGAAGTCATGAATATCGTTGGGAACGTGAATGGTAAAGTTGCCATCTTGATTGACGACATCATTGATACAGCAGGAACAATCACTCTAGCAGCCAATGCTTTGATTGAAAATGGTGCAACGAAAGTTTACGCCTGTTGTTCTCACCCAGTTCTATCGGGTCCAGCGATTGAACGTATCAGCAATTCTCCTATCGAGAAATTAATCGTGACTAATTCACTTGTCTTACCAGAAGATAAATGGATTGATAAAATTGACCAATTATCTGTAGGGCCTTTGCTTGGTGAAGCAATCGTTCGCGTTCATAAAAATGAATCTGTAAGTCCATTATTTGATTAAATACAAAAGATACATAGCGCAGGTCTCCTTGTTTGGAGATTTGCGTTTTTGTTTAGTAAAATACAAAAGCCTCCCAACTTTTCCTATACGGAAGATAGTATGTTATAATGGTGTGTGTAATGGTTATTATGGTCGGAATTACGCTCATATAACAGAATATTACGTGAGAAATAAAGCATTCATTTATCTCAAAAGAAAGACATTTTTTAGCGGCAACACAGGGGTTATTTCTCAAAAAATATAGTGTCGCAATGAAGCGATTTTAGAAATGGGAGGACTGGTTAACGATGGCCGAAAAGAAAATTTTAGTTGTAGATGATGAAAAGCCGATAGCGGATATTGTGAAATTTAATTTAAATAAAGAAGGTTTTGATGTATATTGTGCCTATGATGGCGATGAGGCTATTGAATTGGTAGAAGAAATTCAGCCTGATTTGATTTTGCTTGATATTATGTTGCCGGGTCGCGACGGGATTGAAGTATGTCGTGAAGTACGTAAAAAGTATGATATGCCGATTATCATGGTGACTGCAAAAGACTCGGAGATTGATAAAGTGCTTGGTTTGGAGCTAGGTGCGGATGATTATGTGACGAAACCGTTTAGTAATCGCGAATTAATTGCACGTGTGAAAGCGAATTTACGTCGTCACAGTACGGCTGGAAGTGCTGTAGCAGAAGAGGAAGAGAACAGTGAACTAGAAATTGGTTCACTTATTATTCATCCGGATGCATACGTTGCTTCTAAACGTGGCGAGACGATTGAACTGACACACCGTGAGTTTGAATTGCTGCATTACTTGGCGAAACATATGGGGCAAGTAATGACGCGTGAACATTTATTGCAAACGGTTTGGGGCTACGATTATTTCGGCGATGTCCGGACAGTTGATGTAACAGTACGCCGTTTACGTGAGAAAATTGAAGACAATCCAAGTCATCCAGCGTGGCTTGTAACAAGACGGGGAGTAGGCTACTATTTACGGAACCCTGAACAGGAGTAAAGATTAATTATAAGATTATGGATAAAACGGCTGTATCCATTGGTATTAGAAGGTTTTTCGGTATCTAACTAATTCGGTAATTATACCCTATAGTGACCTATAATACCTATAAATTTGTGGCATTTGTGGCACTTTTTGTGGCACTCTTTCGTTTTAACTAGCGAAAAAATTATCGACTTTTGCTTGGTTATTTTCTCGCAATTGTTTGCTTAAATGGCTGTAATATTTCAATGTCGTATTTATATTCTCATGCCCCAATCTTTCGGACACGTAAATAATGTCCATACCAGCCTCTACGCATAATCCTGTATGCGTATGTCTTAATCTATGCATTGTTATTTCATCGCTCTCAATGAGCTTACACATCGCTTTAATAGCATTATTGACGGTACCGTTTGTAACAGGTCGGCTTTTCCCCTTCAAGTTGAACAGGAAGTCATGTTTATTAACAGTGCCCTTTGAATACTGATCGTGCCAGTTCACATATTGTTTTAAATAATCATTTGTTAAAGAGTCTAAGAATACTTTTCTAGGCTTTTTATTTTTTGTATCAATGAAGGTATGCGTGTATTTGTAATCATACGCTTTAGTAACATGAACAATACGGTTCTTAAAATCAATATCCTTTTTTGTCAACGCAATGACTTCCTCGAATCGCAACCCAGCATTGAGAGCTAGCATCATGACAGCGTTAACTACGGAATATTCTTTTCTTAGTTCGATGAGCATTAAATTAACCTTGTCGCTCTCCATGAACATCACTTTATCTTTGGATACGTCCACACCGGCCATAACGGCCCCTTTAGCAGGGTTTTCTTTCATATACTTTAAATCTACCGCGAAGTTAAAAAGGGCTCTCATTTTGCGGTGTCTGGTGTCCACAGTGGATAGGGAATAATCTTTTCCGAGGTGATTAATGAACTGCTGGTATTTAATGCGATCGATAGATGAAATAAATATATCTCCGAAATAATCAATAAATTGTTCATAAGCAAGCCGATATAAATCGATAGTGGAATCGCTGACTTTCTCCGTTTTAAAAGTATCTATAACAAGCGTGTAAAACTCACCCATTCGCCACTTCTTTTCTTCGGCAGTTATATCATTGTTTTTATAAGCTTTTCGCATTTTTCCAACGCGGTAAATAAGATTATCCTTATCTGAATCTGTTAATCTACGTTCTTTCCATTCGCCGTCAATCTTTACTTTTATACGTGTTGTGTATTTACCGTTTGATTTCTTTGTTATTTTCATGATTATCGCTCCTTTATAGTACATACGTTCGATTCGAGGGTTGCAAAAGCCCATAAGATTTGGGCTTGTTGGGGTTGGTTACGAAGAAGAGTTTGATATATATATTTTATCAACAGTTCCGTCCTCGTCTATATCACTATACATGACATTAAAGGAATTATCTTTGGTACTGATTACAAAGCCTTGAGTATTTTCATCTTCAACTATATTTTTATCAACGGTTGCGTTGGCAGGGAGATACTTTTGTGACCTAGATAACGTTTCATGTTCATCCAGTGGAAAAGATGGGGAATCAGTCAATGTTTCTTCAATACGGAATATTTCATTCGATTCATTCACCATATAAAATAAGTTTCCATCATTACTAGTGTACGTTCCGTCACTGTTATCAGTTAAATTTGTAGTATCGATTTGGCTGCCTATTGCATTATTCTTTTGAATCGATGCATCATCAGTTTTCTCTTCTGTTTCAGTGAGAAGCTCGTTTTCTTTAGCAATTTTTTCATCTGCTATTTTTTGATTGGCTTCTTCTTTAGCAACTTTTTCTTTGTAAGATTTTGAATTGTTATATACAGTTATATCATAATCTTTATCATTGTAACCATCTCTTGTTGCACGCAAACTAGCTACGATTGACGATTCCAAACTACCTTCGAAAGATAGTGTGTAGGAAAAAACGCCATTTGAATCGACTGGAATATTTGTCCCTTTGGAAGATAATTTAGCTTTAGGATCTATTTTTCCTGTAATAACAATTTTTCCATTATCATCAGACTGAATATATGACTGATCGATTGAGAGTTCGATTTCTTTCTTTTCCTCTACCTTAGGTGTTTTTTCTGCATTTGTGTCTCCCCTCGATTCTTCTTTCCCACATGCTACTAACGAAAGACTAAAAATCAATAAAACTCCCGTTAAAATTAATATTTTTTTCATTCTTAGTATTCTCCCTTGTATGATGTGTTTTATTTTCCCGTGATTCCGATTTTTTCAATTAAATAATCATTGATTTTATCAACGTCATCTTGTTTGTCTGTTATTTTTTTTGCTTCTATTTCTGCTAAAGCTTTGAAATTACTATCAATCAATTTATGCTCTGTATCAGTCATTTCACGAGAATATTTTACAGCATTCTTAGGCTTTATAACTATTGCTGGAATAAGTAATTTCACATCTTCTTTGGCTACATCTAAGGTTAAACTTTTATCGATAATATTTTTTAAATCAGCAGCGGAATCAACAATCTTATTCACACTATCAACATCATCTTTTTCTACACTAAATGTGTCCAATAAAGAATATAAATTCCTAGCCTCTTTCTCAAATTCAGTTACATTTGAATAATCTGAATCACTTAGTTCAACCCCTGCATATGTTTTTGAATCATTTCCGCATGCAGTTAATAATAGTGCTGACATTAACAATACAGACATTATCAATCCCTTTTTCAAATAAAACGCTCCTCTATATAATTTTATTTGCTGATAGTAGTTGTGAACTGCCGTAACATAGTATATTATCTCTAATTTTATTTATTCTTTTTTCTGCTAAGTTGACGGGAACATTAAAAATATCAGCTATTTCCATTATACAATCCTCAGAGGAAAAGTCCACCAGTTTTAGCATATGATAAGGGATACGTAAATACAGACTCATCTGTTCAGCTTGAACTTCTTGAGTGAGTTTTTGTTGTGTGTTCATTTGTAATTGATTCCCACTGTGGCCGAGCCAATGCGCAAATTCGTGATAAAAATCATGTTTGTATCTTTCTCCCGTGATGCCTTTCTTTAATACAATACCAAGTCTTCCGAAGTTAATAGAAGGAAAGTCCAGTTCTATTACCATAACCTTGTAGGCAATTTGAATCTTTTCTGTCTCTAATTGCGAGGGTTCCAAAATATCATGGTTGCTTAGACTTTCAGACATGCGCAGCTCCATTTCGGTAGGCTTGTAGTGCTTTAAATAATCAAGCTCTTCAATACCCATTCAGTCATCTCATTTCTATATTACATATTTTCAAACTTGTCTATTCTTCGTTGTGCCTCTTTCAGTGCTTCTATAACGCTCTCTACTTTTGCGATATCTTCAGGTGTTAGTCCATCAATGTCCAAGAACTGGGCGTCTTCTAGTTCATGAAGAGGGCTTTTAATGTCTGTCCTGCCCAATAGGTAGTCTACAGAAACATGGAAATAGTCAGCGACTTTTTGAAGCTTATCCGTAGAAGGGCTGCTCTTCTTCCATGTATACATGGAGTTTTTCCCAAAATTTAACCGTTCTTCTAAATCGGTCATAGCAATTCCTTGCTCAGCACAAAGTTTTTTAACTATCTCAAACGTAGTCATACCAACCATCCTCGAAAGCTTAAAGAAAAATATTGCATAATTATATAGAAAAACACTTGCCATCTACATAATTATAGAGTATACTTTGTCCATAAGCTAATTTAATACGCTAACGGCACAACAAACAACAGCCAAAAATCACGCTCCCCAGCGAATGACGGCATTGTAGTAGGCTTATTTAGCTATGCACTTATTCTACATCATTATATAGAAAAAGTCAACGTTAGCGTATGAAATTAGCGGATAGTATAGAAACTAGGAGGAAGGAGTGATTTAAGGTGGTAAGGAGGTATTTAAAATCAAAAGTATCTCAAGAAGATTTGCTCCATATTATTGTGAGTAATACAGAGCAAATTAAAGCTGATTTGAAGAATATAAAAAATGTATCCTGTATGAGTATTGAAATCATGGCTGATAGTAGTCGTAATATGTCCAATACTGTTCACGACTTAGTGAAGATATTAAAGTAATTCATTTTATAGTATAGAAAGTGAGGTGGAAGAGGGATGGAGTTACCAGGGTATTTGACACTACAGCAACGCGTACAAATAAATTCAGCGGTCAGAAATAATACCCCCATCTTAGTAACTGGTAAACCAGGGCCGACTGGTAAAACGACACTTGTTAGATTACTTAGAAATGAGGGCGTTATGATTTTTGAACCGCATGAGTGTGTAATTATTGAACTAAACGAAAATTTGGATCAATGATGCTCTTTCTTCATTAAAAGTTTTATCGATTTTTCGGAAACATTAAAACACCAATTCTTACTTGCGCTACGACCTGGAATATAATCAAATCCAGCTTCAAGCATCGCCTTTTTAAAAGCGCCGTTGGTCACATAGAATCCACCCGATGAATACTCAAATCTGTGTTTTAAACCGTAAGATGTATGTTTTCGATTGATACTTTTAATTTTTTGGAGATTGTCATCACACCATGCCACAAGTGTTAGTTGCTGATATGGGGTTAATTCTAAAAAAGCATCTAACTTATCAACTTCATGTTCAGCATTAATTTCTTCTAAGCTTTTCATATGTATCACCTCACTTTCTAAAGTGAGTATACCACAAATAATACCAATAATAGAAAGGAGAATAGAAATGCCAGTACAACAACTAAAGGAACTAGTAACAATTGCCCTTGTAAAACGAGGCATCAGTCAGGCGCAACTTGCCCGCACCATTGGAATTTCACCCGCTTACTTATCAGATATTCTAAACGATAACCGCAGTGGTAAACGAGCGGAAGAAGTAAGAATTCAAGTGGCTAAAATATTAGAGATTGAACAGAAGGAGGGATAATTGATGAAAATTTTAAAACTCAAAGGTCTTATAGTCGAAAGAGGTAAGACTCAGACAAAAGTAGCTAATGATACAGGGGTTCATCGTGCAACATTCGCTAGGAAGATGAAGGATGGCGGTGGAGGGTTTACAATTGAAGAAGTCAATAGGATGATTACATCAATTCCGCTCACAATGGAAGAAGCGATAGAAATATTTTTTGAACAAAAAGAGTCTAGAACGGAGGAGTAGTCAATGAAAACAAGAGACAAAATATTATTCTATTTGATGGACCATCCATCTGCAACAAACGCCGAAATAGCGAGTGAATGTGAGGCAAGCGAACAGAATATTAAAACAACGATTCATAGGCTAAAGTCTAAAGGATATATCGATGTGAAGAATCAAGGTTCGAATCGTGAAATTGAGGTCTTAGAAGAACCAACCAATAGTGTAGGTATTGATAAAAAAGAAAGATATAATAATCAGCTAGATTTTTTAGAGGATATTATGTTTTCTGATGCGGACCCGAAATATAGATTAGAAGCATCAGCACAACATATCAGAGTGTTGAATAAATTGTAAGAATAATATCCAATTTAATAAAGGAAAGGAGCTCACCCATGGCAAGACCAGTAAAAAACAAAAAACTAACATCCCCAGTCGTATACGGCGTGTGGACATTAGAAAAATTCGCAGATGCAAGCCCGCGATCATATAGCTGGTGGATTAAAAACATTTCGGAATATCCAGAAATAAGCAAGTTCAGCAACTGGGATAAAAAGAAAAAAGAACACTGGGCATTTGACGCTGTAAAAGCAAACGAATGGTTGATTAAGAAGTTTGTTTATAAGGAGGTCTGACACCATGTTCATAGCAATATTAGTACTTCTATTATTTACACCATTCATGTATCTAAGCTATCAAGACAACAAAAAATAGCCCACATAGCAGTGTGGACTAAAAAGCTTTCACAAAATAACTCGGTTTTATTATAGCCGAAATTGGAGGAAATAGCAATATGAAAACAAGCGAATTTAAGCAAAAAGTGGAGGAACTGGGATATCCGATAAGCCACGACAATGAGTCCGCAACTCTTAGAATTAAATCACACGGAGAGCTAATCGTGACAGTCAATATAAAACGAATTATGTGTTTAAGCACAAGGTTTGGTTTTGCAAACACACTAAATGATTCTGATATGTTGGAACTAGCAGAACTACTATTCGAATACGCATCCACACCGCTAGACGAACGCGAAGAAGAACGTAAGTGGTATATCAAGTGTCCGATTACAGGTCAGTTTTTGAATATCAACGAGAACGGAAAAATAATGTGGAACAATTATAAGTATGACAGTGCCGGCTGGCAATCGGAATACACCCGCGCAGAAATCGAAGCCTTTACGTTTGAACATGCGCATTTGATTGAGGATGAGGTGAGCGAGTGATGTTCAAAAAAGGAGATATTGTAGTTTCGTTAATAGATTGCGATGAAGTGAAGGAAGGTCAACGTTTGACAGTAAGTAAGTCGTACAAAAGATTTACGCAAGTTAGCACGGAAAGTGGAGAAATGTTATTTTTAGCGAATCACCAGATTAAGCCTTATGAATTTTCATGTCCTGACTGCGGGGAAATTCTGGACATGGATGAGGAGACTTTTAATAAGACTTATCACGACTGTTATCGTCGAGCCGAATTGGAAAGAGAAGGATACGACGTTGAAGGCTAAGGAGGAAAGCTGATGGAATACGCACTATACAAAGGCGACACACTGCTACAAATCGGCACAGTAGACGAATTAGCCAAATTTAAGAACGCAAAGCGAGAAACGATATTATTCTACACTTCGCGAGCCTATAGAGAACGGACGAGCGAACAAAAAGGGCTTAGAGTTATTAAAATTGATTGAGGAAGAGGTGACGGGATGAAACGTATTTTAGACATCAATATCGCCCACGAGAAAGCGCTAGAAGAAGATTACAAAAGGAATAGGGCGCTAGTGCTCGATGAATTGAAACGTCTGTACACTTCCTACTCAAGTCAATTAGGAGCGTATGAAATTATAGAAGAATTTGAATACACTCACATGCGTTTAAATATGCACAGAAAAGAAAAATTAGCAAAAGCGTGGTGGAATGTAGAAACGGATGACATATTACGTAAATTTATGAGCTGGATAGATGAGGTGAGCGAGTGATGGAAGTGACGCAAATAATAATCATCACAAACGAAAATTTTCAAGGAGAATCTCCTGATTATTATACAACGAAGGAAAAATATGTAGACTGTGGCTATATATTAGTCAAGAAAATCTTGCTCGATGGCAATGGGGAAGTAACGATAGTGAACATTAACGGTTCGCATACTATGTTTAGCGGATTCAAATATAAAGCGACATCAGAGGAGGAAAGTTGATGGAATACGCACTATACAAAGGCGACACACTGCTACAAATCGGCACAGTAGACGAATTAGCTAAGTTTAAGAACGTGAAGCGAGAAACGATTTTGTTCTACACTTCACGAGCTTACAGGCGACGCACAAGCGAGAAGAACGGGCTTAGGGTTATTAAAATTGATTGAGGAGGAACAAGCATGACAGTAGGCGAACTAATCGAAGAACTTTCGAATCATGAAAATGACGCACAACTAGAGATAGTGCTCGAAGGGGTCAGTACAGTAGGCGATTTGATTACCATGTCGATTGTCGCTGACGGATTTTTAGTCGAAGAATTCGAATTGGGAGGAGTAGAGGAAGGATGAACGAGCAAAAAGCGCCGATTTCGGAGTGTCCACATTGCGGATCAGAGGCTGGCTATTACGAGAAGGTTCAAATAAGCGGTCGTTCTCGCTGGTATCACAATTTCGATGGGAAAGAAGCGGATAATACTTATTTCTATGATGATACAAAAGCGAAATATAGTAAATACACATATTGTACAGCGTGCGAAAAACGACTTTTCAAAGTTGAAGAAATTGGAGAGTGAGGCGTGATGTACGCAATACGGCATAAGCGTAGTAAAAAATTCGTATACGGCACTGATAAACGCTATCCCGGATTTCGGCAACGCACGTCAGACAGTACAGCATTATTATTTGAAAGTTATTTCACCGCGCATTTTGAGTTTAAGGAACGCAAAGTATCGAAAAATCTTTATGAGATTGTGCCAGTTGAATTAGTTGTAAAAGGAGAGGAGGGTGAGGCGTGATGGAAACGGATTTTACTGAGTTTACAGGGCTAACTTCATTTGATTACTTAGATTGTACAACTAAAGAAGGCGAGCCGTTTATAAAAATTATTCGCTACGATAATGATGCATCTGGTTATGTTGAGGTTGCCCGTGTAAAACCGTCAAAAAGTAAGTACTTGGACGGTGCGGATGAGCTAGAAGAAATATTTATAGAGCTTAAAGAAAATAATAAAGCGCGTTGTTGTATTAGAGAATCGCTTTTAAATGACAAGAAAGGAGCGCGAACATGAGACCGATTGAGTTTAGAATTTATTGCGAGCAGAACAAGGAAATGATGCATGTTGACAGTCTGAATTTCGATGAAGAAGGTAAGGTTTGGTTCGCTACAGCAGGTGGTGATGTTGTACCGTACTTTGAGAATCATAAAGACTGGCATTTAATGCAGTACACAGGTTTAAAAGACAAAAACAAGCAAAAATATTGTCAAGACGATATCGTGCGCTACAAAGGTAAACACTACCGACTCATTAAAGGTACCTACAAATTCGAACTGCTTGGATTTAAAGAACCTTTGCAAGATGATCCATATGACTTTTTTAGCGAAGGCGCTTTTATGCAAGGTGAGATTGTCGGTAATATACACGAAAACAAAGACTTTCTGGAGGTGGCGGAGGAATGAATTACCAGTACGTCAGAGTAAGAGTAATGCCCTATCCTTGGGGAGACGTTGAGATAAAGGAGTTCAGAGTAGGAGAAAATGAAGTGGAGGCTATCTGGCTTAAAGGTCAATTGTTAAAAATAAAGACTGAAAAAGAGGAAAAGCCTTATGTCGTGTTTTTAATACTTAAGAAGGAGGTGGCGGAATGAAACAAGGCGTACACATTGATAATATGCGCTATGTTGAAGATTTCGAAAGTGGTTCTGGCGGATATGATACGCTCGATTTCGCCATGAATGACGGAAAAGTATTTATAACTTCTCGCAGCTCTAATGATGACACGGAACACGGTTTTAATCTTGATTTCAACGACTGGAAAATGATTCGTGATGCAATCGATAACTATTTCAAAGAGCAACTTAAAGACGCGTTTGTTAAGAGTATATTTTAAAGGAGGAAACGGAATGATGGTAGGCGATGAAGTGAGATTTACGGATATTGTCAAAATTGTAGACATAGACTTTCAAGGAGACGCAAATAACGTGAAAATTATGACAGATGCGGGATATACGTTCTGGACGACACGAGATAATTTAGAGGAGGCGCAAGACGATGACGCGGAATGATAAGGATAGAGCGTTAGTGAATCGAGCAATTGAATTATGTGATATCGAAGGTAACGGAGAGTTAGGGAAAGTCAATAATAACCCGCTGGTTCAAACGGTACTACTTGCTGATAAACTGCTGAAAGAGCGGGAGAATGGGGAGACTATTTATAAAGTACACGACAAAAAGCGCTCTGTAACGCATTACTTTAAAAACGTATCACACCTGTACAATGACGAATTTACACAAGAAAAAGGCATCTGGATTCCTGATGTTGATGGGGAGGCGGATTAATTGAGCACAGGCGAAGTTATTGTTTATTGCGTGACATATGCGTTTTTGGGATTTTGTTTTTGGGTGATATTTGGACAAAGAAAAAAGAAATGAGGCGGAGTAGATGAACAGTTACAATGTCTGGCTAAACGGTAAAAAGTTCACTAAATATGACGTGACTTTTGAAGAACTGAAAACTTCAATTTTAAAGCGATTAGGTAATATCAATTCCACAAATAGAATTAACAAAGACAAGTATAAAGCTAAAAAAATCATTTGGAATGCAAAGACTATCGATGAACTCATGGATGTAGACAGACACACAGCTATAAGTTTATGTGTAAGAGAGGGGGCGAAAAATGTACCTAATCCAACTAGCATCCCTACTAACAATCATCATCCTAACCACAGTACTAATCACCTATCACCTAACGAAAGGAAGTGATGCAAATAAAAATACTCGTCCCGAAGCTGTAACTTCAAAGACGAGCGCTTATAAAACAAAAACTATGCATAATTTAGCACGATTGGGGGTTAAAGTCAATGACAGAAAGCCAAATTATTATGTCAGAAATAAACAGGACGGTGAATCGTACCGGGCAACAATTAGCAAATAGAATTATTAAAAGTGATAATGATTTCGATAATCTGATTCACAATTTAGAATCATTCACAGCTAAATTAGAAGAGAACCGAAAAGCCTTAAATAAAGCGAGGTTGAGAGAACATGAGTTATGTAGTGCAGAAATATAACTATGCGTTAGAAAGATGGTTGAATGTCCGAGAATATAACACAAGAAATAAAGCTAGAAATGGACGATTAACCTGTTTAAAGAAAGACCGTGGCAAATATCGAGTGATTAAAAAATGAATAGTGAAGTAGAAAATCCGATGATTGTAGACGAACACTGGAACGATGGTTTCAGACATTAGGGAGGAAAAAGAATGAATATTGAGAAAGTTGGCGATGTAAATGTGGATGGACGTAATCTATCGTGGCGAAGGAATTAGCTTGCATGAACATGAGGACCTTTCATGTATGTACAACTGGTTACGAAGAAATAAGAAAACGCTTGAAGGTTGTTCCATCTATGATGAAATGATTGATATGTATATCGAATTGGATAAAAAGTTTCAGGAGGTGAAACGGACCAATGAAGTTATATGAACTGGGAAATAATTATCAACGGGTAATAGATTTAGCTGCAACAACTGAAGCAGAAACGCTAAATGACACATTAGATGCTATCAAAGAAAGCATTGATATGAAGGCGGAAAACATTGCAAAAGTCATCAAAACACTTGAGGCAGAAGAAGCTGGGTTGGATACGGAAATTAAAAGAATGGCAACACGAAAAACGACCATTTCAAACGGAATTAAAGGCTTGAAATACTATTTACAAACCGAATTAGAGAAAATTGGCACTGATAAAATCGAAGGGCAACATTTCACCATAGCGATTCAAAAAAACAACCCATCAGCGCGCATAGAGGACGAAAGCAAGCTAGTTGACTATTTGGTTGAACAACCTAAGAAAATCGATAAGAAAGCCCTTCTAGTGGATTTAAAGGCAGGTATTGAGGTAGATGGTGCGGAGTTGTATCAGGGTAGGTCGTTACGGATAAGATAGGAGTGATAATGTGGAATTTGTAAAGTCGGAAGAAATGAAAAAAAGTGAGCAATTCAAAATGATGATTTACGCTAAGCCGGGTGCTGGAAAGACGTCAACAGTTCAATATTTAGAAGGGAAAACGCTGTTACTTGATTGTGATGGAACTTCGAAAGTATTATCTGGATTGCCAAATATCACAGTAGCAAATTTAAACCCGCGTGATCCCATTCAAGATATGGCTGATTTTTATGGGTATGCCAAAGCGCATGTGGAGGAGTACGACAATATTGTGATTGATAACCTTAGTCATTATCAAAAACTATACTTGATGTTCCATGGACGGAAAACGAAATCAGGGCAACCAGAATTACAACATTACGGGATATTTGACAGTTATTTGATTGATTTAATCTCAGCCTTTAATAACCTTCCAAAAGTAAATGTCATGTATACAGCGTGGGAATCCACACGCCAGATACAGATGGAAAGCGGTCAGTTGTTCAATCAATTTTTGCCAGATATTCGCGACAAGGTTGTTAACCACATCATGGGGATTGTGCCAGTTGTAGCTAGATTGGTGCGCAATCCAGAATCAGGACAAAGAGGGTTTTTATTATCAGAGAACAATGGTAATTTTGCTAAGAATCAGCTAGACAATCGCGAATCGTGCCTACAAGAAGATTTATTTAAAATCGGTGATGTGGATGCTAACGCTTAGGACCTATCAAACTGAAATGATTAACAAAGTAAAAGAAGCGTTTCAAAATGGTTATCGTAAGCCTTGTGTAGTTGCTCCTTGTGGCGCTGGTAAATCCGTCATCCTATCCGAAATCATCCGCATGACAACACATAACAAAAATAGAGTGCTGTTCCTAGTACACAGGAAGGAACTCATAGATCAAATTCGTAACACACTACAATCAAACAATGTAGATATGGATTTTGTCACACTTGGCATGGTCCAAACAATTGTTAGACGTTTAGATAAAACGGTGGTACCTTCGTTAATCATCATCGATGAAAGCCATCATGTCCTAGCAAGCAGTTACAAGAAAATAATCGCTCACTTCTCAACCGCTTTAGTCGTTGGTTTCACTGCAACACCTGTCCGCTTAAACGGCGGTGGGCTTGGTGATATCAACGACACACTCATTGAAAAAGTGACGGCAAAATGGCTCATAGAAAATAATTTCCTATCCCCTTACAAATACTATGCGCCTGAAATCGTTCAAACTGATACATTAAACATCAAGCGTACAGGTGAGTTCGATATGAGCGGGCTAGACGACCAATTCAACGCGAAAATGGTATGGGGCGATGTGATACGACATTATCAGAAATTAGCACCAGGAGAGCAAGCAATATTATACGCCAGTTCGATATATCAAAGCGAGAAAATGGCAGCGAGTTTTAATGCAGTGGGTATTAAGTCGGCACATATTGACGGCAAAACGAATAAAACAATTCGCGATGAAATCATAAAACGATTTCGCGAAGGTGAAATAAAGGTCCTTTGTAACCTCGATTTAATCGGTGAGGGTTTCGACGTTCCAGACTGTTCTACCGTGATTATGTTGCGACCTACACAATCGTTATCACTATACATTCAACAATCTATGCGAGGTATGCGTTACAGACCTGGTAAAACGTCCATCATCATAGATCATGTCGGAAATGTAACGCGATTCGGTTTACCAGATATGGAACGCACATGGTCCTTAACACCGAAAAAAGGCAGTAACGCGACAAAAGCCGAAGCACCTGTAAAGATATGTAAAGAGTGTTTTATGACTGTGAGCCAGACAGCTAAGAAGTGTGAACATTGCGGGGCAGAGTTTAAGGTTGAGGTGAAGGCGGTTGAGGTAGATGAAACCGCAGAATTGAAAGAAGTAAAAGATTTTACCATTAAAATAGTGTGCCATAAACCAGAAGATTGTCAAGATATGCATGATTTATACGCATATGCAGAGTCCAAAGGATATAAAAAAGGTTGGGCTTATCATCGTGGGAAATCGATGGGATTTATCAAATAAAAAAAACGAAATGAGGAATTTAAATGTATAACGTAGACACAACAAAAGGATTGAACCAAAGAGTAGAAGCTGGGACGTATGAGGTATTTATTAATAACATGAGCGAGGAAGCATTACCAAGCGGGAAAGAATTTATTTCAGTGGATATCTTGATCCGTAATGATGTGAATCAACAGTTCAAAGACAGCCAATTCAAAGAACGTTTATGGATGAAAAAGGACGGTACAGGTTATGTACTAGCGCTACTAGGTTCTATTAAAAAAGCATTTGGAAATGAGGGCGAGTTCAATTATTCATCGTTTGCTGAAATGCGCGAGGACTTTTTACGGAAGCCATTCCAAGTAAAAATTGATTGGGTTACGACAAAAAATGAATCCACAGGTAAAGAATATACTAACTTGAATTTCCTTCAAGTAAATTCAACAACATTGCCAGCGTTGAATCATCAATTTACGGCTAAACAACAAGCTGGGCAACCAATTGTTATCAACGAAAACGATACACCATTCTGATAAGTTAGGAGCGTGCAAACATGTTTGAGAGAATACCAACTGAATTAAAAGAGCTCAAGCAATGGTGCGCTTACAAACTTGTTTGGGACGAAAAGCGCAGCAAACATAAAAAAATACCAATGAACGCAAATAGCGGGAGTTATGGTGATAGTACAGACGAAAGCACTTGGGCGGATTTCACGACCGCCCTTGCTTCCATTGAAAAGTTTGAGTTCGACGGCATCGGTTTTTATTTTAAACCGCCATACTTCGGTGTGGATATCGATGGCGTGCAAGAAGAAATTGAAGATTATTTTTACGGTGATACAGAAAACATTGTCGGCGAGTTCATTCAATCACTATCCAGTTACACCGAATATTCCGTTTCTGGTACAGGTCTCCACATTATTGCAAGAGGTGATTTGCCAGAAGGTGGACGCAGAAAAGACAATGTGGAAATGTATAATAACGGTCGATTCTTCGTTATGACTGGGAAAGTCATTGATAACTACGCCACAGTGAATAACGGCAACGAAGCTATTAAACGACTTCATGAAAAGTATATCGGTTCGAATAAAACTGCTAATCAAACAAAACATCAAGCGGGTTCCAATAATTTACCTGCCAGTGAAATATTAACAAAAGCATATGGTAGCCAAAACGGACCATACTTTAAAACATTATACGAGGGCAATTGGGAAGAATACTACGATTCGCAGTCAGATGCCGATCTCGCTTTTGCCAATATGTTGGCGTTTTGGACAGCAGCAGATTACGACAAAATGGATACTATTTTCCGCGATTCAGGTTTGATGCGTGATAAATGGGACCAGAAACGCGGGCAAAACACATACGGCCAAATAACGTTAGGTAAAGCCATATCCGATTGTTCCGAAGTTTATTCACCTAAACAAAGCAGTAGCCGAGTTAACATTACATTCCAACCGCGTAAAAACTGGGCGCAACTTTTAAACGAAAGGCGCAAACAGGAATTAGAAAAATTACAAGAAGAATGGTTAATGAGTGGGGGCAAAGGCAAACAACCAAGTGCTATATCACCAGTAGGTTGTGCCATCATATTAAAAGAGTTCTTCCGGTTCTGCCTATTCGATATGAACGAAAATACCCGATTAGCCATGTATTTAGAAGAAGATGGTATATGGACGCAGAATGAGACGTATATAAGGCGTTTCATCGGCTGGTTAGAACCAACACTTAACGCGAACCGTGCAAGTGATGTTATTTATCATCTGTGGAAAGGTGCCGAGGTAAAAGAAAAAACAGTATCGAAATACCTTATCCCAGTTAAAAATGGCGTGTTCAACCTAAAAACGAAGAAATTAGAAGCTTTCACGCCAGATTATGTCTTTACATCCAAAATAGCGACTCCATATGTTGCAGAACCGCCGAAACCAGATATTGAGGGATGGGATGTGCATACATGGTTGGATCAGATTGCATGCGGGGATGAACAGATCACAGCACTATTATGGCAGGTTATCAGTGCATCGTTGAATGGGAATTATTCGCGTAAAAAATCTATCTGGTTACTTGGTGATGGGAATAATGGTAAAGGAACTTTTCAGCAGTTATTGCGCAATTTAATTGGTAATTCCAATATCGCGACTCTAAAATTACCTCAGTTTCAAGAACGTTTTTCTTTATCCATTTTAGAAGAAAAAGTGTGTTGTATCGGTGATGACGTACCAGCAGGCGTTTATATTGATGATTCATCAAACTTTAATTCTATTGTAACTGGGGATGAAATTATGGTGGAACAAAAGAATAAGCATCCCTACAGCGCTAACTTTCATATGACAGTGATTCAATCAACTAACGGAATGCCTAAAATGCGCAATAAAACAGACGGAACTTATCGACGTTTCATTATTGTTCCTTTCGGAGCTAATTTAAAAGGTGGTAAAGATAATTGGAAAATCAAAGATGAGTATATTCAAAATCAGGAATTGCTCCAATATATTTTATTCCATGCAATCAATATGGATTTCGAGCGATTTATCGAACCGGACGCATCAATCGAAATAATGAAAGAGTATAAATTGGATAACGATCCGATTTTGGATTACCACGAACGTATTTTCAAGGAATATAAAAGCACAAGGATTCCACTGTATGCTGTTTATGAGTTTTATAAGTATTTTTGTGAATCAAACAATTTAAAACCAGTAGGCGACCGAGCGTTCTATAAGCGATTTGGCGAGATTATCGCAGAACAAGGATGGATAAAAGGAAAGCAGAAATTAAGTGGTAAGTTTGAGCCCACAGATGCACCAAGTGGCATACATCCTTATCAATATCAACAACCAAAAGAATCCATTACCTATGTTTGTTTCATCAAAAACAGCACGTTAAAGGTCGTGTAATCAGTCTTTTTTTTAAAAAGTTACCGGTTACCGAAAAAGTTCCCGAAATTAAAAGGTTGGGTAACTCCGAAATACGCACAGCCTCTATGTTTAAGATAGTGTAGTTCCCCAGTTACTATATTATACAACTCTTTATATAATATTAAAAAAAGTAAATATATAAAGAGTTGGAGTCTTTGGGTAACCTGAAAAATAATGATTAAACGGCTAGAAGCGCAGTGCATAGCGAGGTTACCCATTTCGGTAACTTTTCATTACGGTAACTTGGTATTAGGAGGTATAAAATGACAGCAGAAATAGACATTCAAAATGCAATACGGCGTGAATTAGGAAAAAGAGGGCATTATGTGTTTCGTAGCAATGTGGGCAAAATATTATTGCCCGGTGGTCGAATATTTGATACTGGGTTACCGAAGGGATTTCCTGATTTATTCGGATTCCGAAAATCAGACGGCAAGATATTCTTTATTGAAGTGAAGAACGAAAAGGGTAGATTGCGACCGGAACAGGTTAAGTTCCAAAGCGCTATGGAAAATCAAGCTGCACTCTGTGGAGTAGCGAGAAGTGTGGAGGATGCGATTAGGATTGTGGAGGGGATAGGATGACAGAAAACGTTGTAGCATTTATATTCGGTATAATTTTTGGCGGTATTTTGGCAACTAGTATATATTCATGGATTCCTTACTTCAAGAAGGAAAAAGGCGTAATAAATCACATTTTCGATGAGTATCATGAAATTGAAACGTTAAAATTGAACGAAAGGGACTACTATGACAAATTCATGAGAAATAAGGGTTATTACGTGAAAAGTGAAGATGAGTCTTCGATTATTTACCAAAATTCGTATGGAATTGATTATATAAAAGTGAGTAAAGCGAAATTTAAGGAGGAACCAAAAATGAAAATATATCATACAGAAACGCAAGGAGATTATAATGCTTTGATGGTTGAGTTTGAGAAGGAAGGGGTGACGTGGGTAAATGATGGTTTACCAGCATACCAGAAGATTAAAGGGTACCCTTATATTGTTCTTATTAATAAAACGATGGAAGTTGCAACATTAGATTTCGTACATGAGAGATACAGCAATATTCCAATCATTGAATACAAAGCCAACGACACAGTAAACAATCCAAGCCACTATAACACAGGTGGTATCGAAACGCTAGATTATATCAAAGCTAAAGTGAAAGATTATCCAAGCTATGCGGTAGGAAACATCATGAAATACATCACACGATACGAGCACAAAAACGGCATTGAAGATTTAAAGAAAGCACAGTTTTATTTGAATGATTTGATCAAGTGGATGGAGGGTGATAAATGATGGGACGGTTTGAGAAGAAAAAAACAAAGCGAGAAACAGAGTCTGTAGCTAAAATAGTTGTAGGGATTATGATATTTTGGCTTATCAGTCTATTAGTACCAGGTATTAGTGTTGCAGCTCAATTGATTTGGCATAACTCATTCACATTATTTCTTATGATTTGCGCAATTTCGGTTTGGGTTATACTAACGATAATTATGGCTGTAATCGCTGGTATGTCTTATAAAGAATTGAAAAAATATGCGGATATTTTGAACGAGGAGGATGAATAATGATCGGATACGGAATAACACTAATCATATTATCAACAGTTGTTTTATTAACTATTGTTAAAAACAATAAGCTAGAAAGAAGGTTAGCTAAAACAGAGGATGAAGTTGATGAATTGATTGAACGACTCCATTCTACGGATGATAAACTGGAAAAGCACATACGTGGACAACGTTATAAAAGCGGTGTGGTTGATGGATATAGTCCAGAAATATTGCTCTGCGACTACCCAACAAAACCGGAAGTGAGTGATTAATATGACAAGCCTAAAAGGACATTATTTTTCGGAATATAAAAAATTATTAAAGTTTCATACAGACGGTGAAATAGCAAATAGATGGGGTGTTACCAAAGCACAACTTAGTGAATGGAAATCAGAGAATGGGATATTCATCGATCATGAGAATATGAACGGTCTAAAGCGATACAGACATATCAAGAAGTTGCAAAAACTTGGATATGATATGAAGAAGATTAGCAGACTAACACAACTGAATCCGAAAAAGATTGAACGGATATTAGAAGATTATGAAGGGGTTGAGTGAATGAACGGAATGACTGAAACAGTAACGATAAGACTTAACAGGTATCATGATTTATTGAAAGCAAAAGAAGAGTTAAAAAACCTAAAAAACGATTTGTTTTCTTGGGATAGAGAACGGAATGTAGGTTTGGTTGATAAGCAGTTGGCTTTAAAATTAGCTGAACAGCAAAGAGGTGCTTTCATGGTTTCATTAGAAGATATTGAATTCAAATAAAGGAAGTGATGATAAATGAGCAAACGCAAAAACAAAAATCCATATCCAGATATGCCGAAAGATCAATTTAAATATGTTGAAAGTTGTTTGATGTATTATCACAAGAACATTGAAAAAATTGATGAAATAAAAGTTAGGATAATTGAAGCGAATAGACGCGGTGCCAGTGGTTATATTGATGATAACCAATACCTTGGAATCAGGAGCACGAATAAAGACAGCGCGACACTTCATAAAGTACTTGAAATTGATGATGACGTTCGCATCGAACGATTGCAAACGTTAGTATCGGCTGTAGGGTATGTGTTATCCAATCTACCAGATACATCGGAAGAACCATACCATCAATTGATTCAGTTACGTTATTGGGAAAATAAAAGAAGATTAACAATGATTGGGATAGCAAATGAGTTATCAATAAGCGAGCGAACAGCATATCGAATGAGAAAACGAATTATATATCTAATTGGGAAAGAATTAGGAGAATGGTAAGTTGGCAGTAAGTTGGCAGTTTTAGACCCTAAAACGGTGTTATTATGATAGTATCAGGAAAGTGAAGATAACCAAATAAATCGAATGATAACTTCTATCTTTTACTTTTCTGGTACTGTTTACAGGGTATAGCTCAATTTGGTGGAGCGTTCGCTTTGGGAGCGAAAGGCTATAGGTTCGAGTCCTATTGCTCTGATTAGGTTGAGTATTGTTTTTGAGACCTTTGTTGGCGCAAGGGTCTTTTATTAATTAGTTGCCAGCGCTATGTATAGCATAGTGTATCCTCGCCTACGGGTAGAACGAATGAGAAAGAGGAGAACAAAAAACAAGTCGTTGACGAGCGACACCGCAGAAGTTACCTGGTTTTATAACTGCGGAGTTTAAATTATATATTAGATAAACGCACTCTATGCAGGTGTTCATTATGTGGATACTGATTGTATGGTGCGTTTTTATTATGGGGTGAAATGATATGAAACAATTCCTTGTAATATGTCGGGATGCCAAAGATGCATGGAACATGATAGACCATGTCATCAAACATAGAGCCACATACGTAACCAATGTGGACAAGCTGAATATGATAGTAACGTTGGGCGATGAACAATACATATATCGTTCAACATATTCTAAGATAGATGGCTACCGTGTCAGTGGATGGATGTTATCAGACTGTATTAAGTCGACACTAAACGGTGATAGGTTGGAACGGATACTCAATAAGCTTAGGGATAGATATGTTAGGGTTGCGATGTAATGCTATCCAAACAAGAACGCATAGCCTTCTATAAATCCAAAGAGTGGCGTAATGTCAGGGAACAAGTGCTTAAAAGAGATAATTTTGAATGCCAAGAGTGTAAGCGACAAGGTAGAGTATCGACTGATAAGCGGTTAGATGTGGATCATATCCTTGAACTTGAATATTACCCAGAGTTGGCGCTTGTTTTAGATAATCTAGAGACATTAGATTTTGAATGTCACAATAAAAAACATAATCGTTTTATAAAAAAAGAAAACAAATGGAAAAATGATGAACAATGGTAGACCCCCGCCCGAAAACTTTGGCTTTTACATTTTGCTCTGGGAACGGTGTGGGGGGTTCTGTCGAGAAAAACGAATTTAAATACGTGTGTTAGGGGGTGTTCAAATGAATATGGCGAAAATCAAAAAGCAATTATTGAGTGGGATTAATAGCGAGGATGAAGTTGAAAAAGAAAAAGTAGACCGATATATAAATTTATTAACTATTTTTTATGAGCTAGATGATTCAATTAAGACAAATGGCGTTATGGTTGAAACGATTAATGCTAGCCAACGATTTTTAAAACCAAATCCAGCGATTGCAGAGAAAAATAAAATCAATACTTCTTTAATTGCTTTGGGGCGGGACTTTAATAGTAATTTACCACCACCAGATAAAACGAAAGGTGATAGCTACACAGCTAGTGATCTTACTTGATTAAACAAAAGTATGTAGATGCTTATATTAAGGACTATGAAACAGGTAAAGTTCTTTTTAATGAGGAGCGTAAGCAATTAATACGATATTTAAAAGAGGACATTCTAGTAAGGGATGACCTTTTTTTTGATGACCAGATGATTGAGGATTGTATAAACTTCGGCGAAAAATGGTATTTCCCATTACAGCCATTTCAAAAGTTTTTAATTGCGTTTATCTTCCTGTTTCATAAAAAGAATAAAAAAGCATTTTACCGAAAATTCCTGTGGATGTTAGGTCGTGGTGGTGGTAAGAATGGTCTGATATCTGTAGTCACACATTTCTTGATTAGTGAATTACACGGTATTCCTGAATACAGCATATCCATTGTAGCTAATTCAGAGGACCAGGCGAAAACAAGCTTTGATGAAATATTTAATGCAATTGAGTTTAATCCAGATATATTAAAGAAAGCTTTTATTAATCAAAAAGCCAAAATCGAAGGTCGGAAAACAAAGGCTATCTTGAAGTTTCGAACTAGTAATGGGAACACAAAAGATGGTTTGCGTGATGGTGCCGTTGTGTTTGATGAAATACACCAGTATCTAACGAACCAAGATGTAAAGGTTCATATCAGTGGATTAGGTAAACGTAAGAATCCACGTGAATTTTACATTGGTACGGATGGTGACATTAGAGAAGGATTTTTGGACAAACTAAAAGAGAAAGCTCAAAAGGTCTTAACAGGAGAAGCAAGACCGAATTCTATCTTTCCGTTTATTTGCAAACTGGATAATGAAGATGAGGTTTTTGAACCAAAGAATTGGGAAATGTCCAACCCTATGCTCTCTGAACCACGGTCAGAATATGCTGAAATTCTTTATGACACTATATTTGAAGAGTTTGAGGATTTAGAGGAAGACCCATCTAACCGTGATGAGTTTATGACAAAACGTATGAATTTACCTGTGGAGGATTTAGAGCGTAGTGTTGCAACTTGGGAAGAGATATTGGCAACGAATCGTCCTTTTCCTGACGTATCTAAATCGAGCTGTATTGGCAGTTTGGATTATGCAAGTATAAGAGACTTTGCAGCATGCGGATTACTGTTTCGAAATGAAAAGGATTATATATTCAAAACGCATTCTTTTGCTAGGAAGCAATTTGTTGATATTTATTATGGCTATTCGAAAGCGGATGATGTTGTTCAAAAAGAAAAATTTGCCCCAATCAAGGAATGGGAACAAGAAGGATTACTAACTGTGGTAGATGAGCCATCTATTAATCCGATGCATATTGTCAACTGGTTTATCAAAATGCGAAAACAATATGGGGTTAACAAGATTATTGCAGATAACTATAAAATGGATATTTTAAGACCCTTACTTGAAGCAGAAGGTTTTGAAATAGAAGTCATTCGAAATCCACGAGCAATTCACGGTTTGTTAGCGCCACGTATCGAAAGTGCGTTTGCCAATCACCAAATTATTTTTGATAACAACCCCTTAATGCGTTGGTACACCAATAATGTGTTGGTGAAAATCAAGAATGATGGAAACAAGGAATACCTTAAAAAAGATAAAATAAGAAGGAAAACGGATGGTTTTCAGTCCTTTGTTCATGCGATGTATCGGGCAGACGAAATTATCAATGTAGACTACAGCGAAGCATTAGATTTCTTAAATGCGATTGATTTTTAGGAGGTGAAAAAGTGGGGTTTATTGGAGATATTTTAAAACGAAACAAAGAAATTGAATGGATGTTTGACCTAGACATGTTGGAAGATACGTCACAAAGGGCTTACCTGAAAAGGATGGCTTTGGATACATGTATTCAGTTTTTAGGTCGTGCAATAGCGCAATCGGATTTCCAAGTAAGAGACGGAACGAAAAATCTTAAAAATACGCTGTACTATAAATTAAATGTAAGACCGAACACAGATATGTCATCCACAACATTCTGGGAAAAGGTTATTTACAAGTTAGTTTATGACGGCGAATGTTTAATCATCCTATCAGATACGGATGATTTTTTAATTGCTGACAGTTTCACCAGGTATGAATATGCGGTGTATGATGATGTGTTTAAGGAAGTAATTGTTAAGGATTATGAATTTAAACGACCATTTCCGATGAGTGACGTTTTGTATTTAGAATATGGCAATACCAAGTTATCAAGATTTTTAGATGGCTTATTTGACGATTACGGCGAGGTTTTAGGGCGCATGATTGACGCACAGCTACGGAATTATCAATTACGCGGGATTGTCAATATAGATCAGACGGGGACTTATGATGATGCTAAACAGGCGAAATTACAGGGATATATTCAAAAAATATTTAGAGCGTTCTCGAAGAATTCTGTAGCGATTATTCCACAACTAAACGGGTTTACTTACGAAGAATTAGGAGCTACACGAGCCACTACAACGCAATCTATTGATGAGTTAACGAAACTAAAGAAATCTGTTACGGATGATGTTGCGAAGATTCTAGGCATTCCCCCAGCTCTGATACATGGAGAAATGGCGGACTTGAGTAATAACACGAAAGCATTTAAAAAGTTTTGTGAAAGGTTCTTTATTAAAAAAATCCAAGATGAAATGAATGCGAAGTTCTTTAGTGAAAAAGAATATCTAGATGGAAAACGCGTCAGAATCATAACACCTGTGGATATATTTGAGAATGCAGAGGCTATTGACAAAATTATTTCGTCAGGTTCATTTACAAGAAATGATGTACGGGATGAAATGGGGCATGACCGTTCAGATAACCCAGAACTAGACAAACACGTTATTACGAAAAACTATGAAACGGTCGATAAAGGAGGTGAGAATGAATGACAAAAATTGAGGTAAAGGGTCCAATTATTTCAAGCAATGATAAATGGATTTATGATTGGCTGGACATGGAAGCCACATGTGCTAAAGATGTGAACGATGCTTTACAGAATGTAACTGGTGAAGTTGAAGTTTGGATTAATAGCAATGGTGGCGATGTATTCGCTGGTAGTGAAATTTATACGGCGTTGAAATCATATGGTGGACAGGTAACAGTGAAAATTGTTGGTATGGCGGCAAGTGCTGCATCTGTAATTGCAATGGCTGGTGATAAGGTCTTAATCTCACCTACTGGGCAAATGATGATTCACAACGTGCAATATGGTGGTAGAGGTGATTACCGTGATTTACAAAAAGCTTCGGATATCGCAAAGAATGCGAATGTTTCAATTGCTAATGCCTATCAATTGAAAACAGGCAAAACATTAGATGAATTATTGAATCTGATGGGAAATGAAACATGGTTAAGTCCACAACAAACTGTGGAAATGGGATTGGCTGATGAAATGATGTTCCAAGGAAACATTGAGGTTCCACAGCTTGTTGCAAGTACAGGAGGCATGTTATCGCAAGCCACACTTGATAAAGTGCGAGGAATGCAGAACAAAACGGAGCCTGATTTGTTGAATGTTAATCTGCCAACGGATGAAATCAAGAACATGGTAGATGAGGCAATTGCAAAACTAAAAAATGATGTTGTTATCGATGGAAAAACACTACAACAACATATGGATGAACAAGAGAAAGAACTAAATGAGCCTAAAAATACAGGGTTCAAAAGGTTCTTTTTTTAATACCTAAAAATAGGAGGAAATGAGAATGACAATGAAATTAAAAGGCGATACAATGGAAAATTTTAATGCTGCTAAACAAGAATTCATTAATGCGATGAATAACAATGAGGATCAAGATAAACAAAGTGAAGCGTATATGTCAATGATTGACAGTCTAGCTGAAAACGTTAAAACAGAGGCGGTTGAGGCGGCGCGTAAAGAAGCCGAGCAATACGCAATTGGTACAACGGCGGATGGTAAACTTTCTGCTAATCAACGTAAATTCTATAACGAAATGAACAAAGAAGTTGGCTACAAGGAAGAAAAGCTATTACCGCAAGAAACGATTGATGAAATTTTTGAAGATATTACATCAGAACATCCACTACTATCAAAAATCGGCTTGAAAAATGCTGGTTTACGTTTGAAGTTCCTGAAATCAGAAACATCCGGTGTTGCTGTATGGGGTAAAATCTTTGGTGAAATCAAAGGGCAATTAGATGCTGCATTCAGTGAAGAAGAGGCTATTTCTAACAAATTGACTGCTTTTGTAGTAGTACCTAAAGACTTAGAAGAGTTCGGCCCTGCATGGGTAGAACGTTTTGTACGCCTGCAAATTCAAGAAGCGTTTTCTGTAGCACTAGAAATTGCGTTCCTGACTGGTGATGGTAAAGACAAACCAATCGGGCTAGATCGTGATATTAACAACGGCACTACAGCAAGCGGGGTCACGACATACCCGAAAAAAACGGCGCAAGGTATCCTAACTTTTGCGGATTCCAAAGTTACTGTTAAAGAGCTAACAGGTGTCTTTAAATATCACTCTGTGAAGGAAAACGGAAAAGCACTGGCGGTAGCTGGTAGAGTTGTTATGGTTGTTAATCCTATGGATGCTTGGGATGTAAAAACGCAATATACTTTCCTAAATGCGAATGGCGTTTATGTTACTGCGTTGCCTTACAACCTAGACATTGTAGAATCAGAGGCACAACCACAAGGGGAAGTTCTTACTTTTGTTACAGGTCGATACGATGCTTACCTTGGTGGCGGTATTAAAGTAAATAAATTTGACCAAACACTAGCTTTAGAGGACTTAGAGTTGTACGTAGCTAAACAATTTGCATTTGGGATGGCTAAGGATATTAAGGCAACAGCAATCTGGACGCTTGATATTTCTGAAACTGTTCCATCAGCATAAGGAGGAAAAATAAATGTTGAAGTTTAAAGTATTGAAAAGGTTTCGTGATTTAGAAAAAGATACAACATATGAGGTGGGTTCTACAGTGGAGCTCACTTCTAAGCGTTCTAAAGAAATTAATGGCAAGTTAGGCAATGGGTTTCTTCAACCTGTAGAAGAGAAAGAAGAGCCGAAGCCTAAAGATAACCCGAAAAAGTAGGTGGTCCACATGACTGTGGATGAAAACATTGTAAAAGAATTTAAAGAACATGTTCGTATTTCTCATGATTCAGAGAATGATTCTTTAAAAAGAAAGCTGGTGGCATCTTATGCAGATATTCAAGAAAAGTGTGGTTCGTTTGATATTAATAAGCATAGTCGCGGTAAAGAGCTTGTATTTGAGCGTACAAGATATGCTATCAACGACGCACTAGAATATTTTGATAAGAATTTTATAAGTCAGTTAAACAGCCTTTCGTTTGAGTTGTATGAACCATCGGAAGAAGGTGCTTCGGATGAAACCATTTAAATATACGCCACCTCAAGTACAGGGCGGAGATTTAACAACTCCAGTTACTTTTTATGAATATGTGCCACATGATGGTCCAGAGCCTGGGGAAGAAGAGCGGAAAGTGCTATATGAGTGCTTCGCAAATGTCTATAATCCATCGATGAAGGACCTTCAAATATTGAATAACACATCAACTGTGGAATCCGTAACGCTAAACATCCGTAATCCATATACGGATTACATTGCCACGACAGAACATTATATAGAGATAGATGATTTCAGGTATAAAGGAAAACGATTCAATGTGAAATTTACTGGACCTGATCTAGAGAAAAATAATTATCTCAAAATTATTGCGGTGGTGAGAACATGAGCGGACGAGTGATTGGTGTGGATAAGATATTAAAGGAATTCGAAAAAAGGTATGGCCAAAGAAAAATCAATCAGATAACCACAGAAGCACTAGAGGAAGCTTCGAAAGTTGTAAAAAAAGATATGCAAGAAGCATTTAAAACCTTCGCCGATACTGGTGCTTCTAAGGATGAAATAATTATAACATTTCCACGGATTGTAGGTGGGGTCAAGCAGGTGAAGCTTGGGTGGAATGGTCCCAAAGATCGTTGGCGATTAATACATTTAAATGAAAATGGTTATACAAAAACAGGGCGAAGATATACACCTAAGGGAATGGGAACGATTAGAAAAACAATTGTCGTTTCTAAGGGCGATTTCTTGGTTGCTGTTCGAAAGGCGTTGATTCGTCATTTATGATCGATATTCTAAAAGAAATCTACGATAGATTCATAGAGAATGAAGTCATTGTGCAACATTGTAAAGAAAGGATAAAGTTTTACGATTACCCAGAAACGGCAGATGATACAAAGCCGTTTATGGTGATTTCCTTGCTTGAACCGCCCCGTGAAACTACTTATGCAAGCGATAATGCAAAGGTGGAGCATGTCAGTATTCAAGTTGATGTGGAAGCGATGGATCGTATGTTAGTAAAAGAAATCCAAGGTCAGGTTAAACAAATATTAAAAGAAATGAACGTTATGCAGGAGCTAGGGGGATTAGATGAGTACTTTGAGGAAACAAAGCGATTTGTTGATTCACGTAGGTATTCGGGATTCCCTTATTCGCTGTATAACGCATTTTAAGGAGGAAAATAAATGTCAATTTTAGTCGGTTTTAAACGTGCCACAGTGGGCGTGTTGGATGTTGAAGGAAAACTGGTAACAGGTAAGAAGTACACTATCGAAGGTAAACAAGGGGAAGGTGCTACTACGGAAGCGCAAATTACAGGATTATCAGCAGAAGCGAAAAAAGTATTTGGTTCTGACATTGCGTACTTCGTATCACAAAAAGGTGTTGGCGATTTGAAATTAGATTTCTCTGCACTGGATATTCCAATCGAAATGAACAACGATGTTCTGGGGTGGGTGAAAGATACGCAGAGAGGTTTTACGGTAGTTGGAGAAAATACGGAACCACCATACACAGCTACGTTATTGGAAAGTACAAACGCAGCAGGTGAACCAGTTGCTATCGCCTTGTTCAAAGGTCGTTTCTCGATGGATGAGATGGGTTTGAAAACGAAAGAAGAAGGGGCGTTCGAACCAGAGGCAGAAAAAACTACAATGAACTGTGTGTCTAATAAAGATGGTCTTAGCTTCGGTATGGCAGTAGGTGAAGAAGAAGTTACTAAACTGAAAGCTTACACTTTCCCAGGTGATGTACCAGCAGCATAAAAATAATCAGAAAGAGCCTCGTATTCACGGGGCTTTTTATATTGGGTGGAGGAGACGAATAACATGTTGAAAATTGAACTTTTAAACACAGAAACGAAAAAGAAAGAAACATTTACGCAAGATTTTATTAGCGCAAGGCTAGTTAGAAAAAGTCTGGAATTACAAGCTGAAATGAAAAAAGGTAAAAAGAGCGATTTAGAGTACTTAGATAATGCAATTGAATTTGTTGTATCTGTGTTTGATAACCCAGCCGTAACTGTGGATGCTATTTTGGATGGACTCAATGGGAATGAACTTTGGAAAACGCTAATCGAGATTTTGAACAAAGTTGCTAATGGTGATAATGACGAAGCGAATTCAGAGGGGAAGTAATTTCACCTGACGAAGCTCTAGAACAGATTGACGCGTTTTATCGTCAGTTGATTGTTGAGGCGGGTTGGGATTACAAGAGTGTAGATGAAGCTGACTTTTTCCATTTAATCAAGCTGATTTCGAATAAGAAAAAGAAACAAAAAGCAATACCGTTAGATCAGCTAATAAGCCAAATGCAGGGAGGAGGATAATATATGTCAGGTAACACACCTTTAGGTAAGATGATTGTGGAAATGGATTTGCAATCTTCTAAGTTTACGAGTTCTTTGACAGCTGTAAAACGTAGTTTGAAAAATAGTGAATCTCAAATGAGAGCGCAAATGGCTGTTTTTGATAATGCGGATAATAAGTTAGGGAAGCTAGAGGCGCAATACAATGGTTTAAATCGTTCTTTGCAGATTAATAAAAAGCATGTGGATAATCTGACGAAAGCTTATAAAGAAGAGGTAGAGGCCAACGGTGAGGCTTCGGTAAGGGCGCAAAATTTAGCAAGAGATATCAATAATACTGTGTCTAAACAAGCGAACTTAGAACGACAATTAAAAGCAACTGGCGCAGCTATGAAAGTTGAGAAACTTGATTTAGAAGAATTGAATAATAAGATGCAAGCGAACAGTCGTCATACATCTGCATTAGCTCAACAGCAAAGTCTTGCGGGAAATAAAATGGGAGCTATGCGGACGCAATACGCTGGATTAGGTCAGAAAATCACTGACTTAACACGTATTCGTGAAGCAGAAAGACAGAAGCTAGAAACGATTGCTAGTGTATCAGGAAAAACATCTAGTGCCTATGTGAATCAAAAAGCACGTATTGCAGAATTGGATAATCAAATCAAAATAAATTCGAACACGATGGACTCTTACGCGAAGAAAATAGGTGGCCTCTCTCCACGGTTTGATGAATTCCGTAACCAGTTAGAGAATAACGCATCTAGATTTAAGAATGTGGGCGACAAAGCTTGGGAAGCTGGTAAAACAGTAACGACAAGGTTTTCAGCACCATTAGCTGTAGGGCTTGGTGTCGCAATCAAGAAGGCGGCTGATTTTGAAGCACAGATGGATAGCGTTCAAGCTGTGTCTGGTGCGACTGGTTCTGAAATGACGAAACTTCAAGATTTAGCTGTTCAACTTGGAGCTGATACGAAATATTCTGCACAAGAAGCGGCAATGGGAATTGAGGAGCTTATAAAAGCTGGTTTAAGTACAACGGATGTTCTAAACGGTGGTCTTGCTGGCGCGCTAGATTTGGCGACTGCAGGAGAAATCGATTTAGCATCGGCGGCGGAAATCGCAAGTACAGCATTGAATGCATTTAGGGATGATAACCTTTCTGTTGCAGATGCGGCTAATATCTTAGCAGGTGGCGCGAATGCATCAGCTACAGATGTAGAAGGATTACGCTTAGGCTTACAACAAGCGTCAGCCGTTGCTAGTGGAGCTGGATTATCATTTGAAGATACAGCGACAGCCTTATCGGTATTCGCTCAAAACGGGCTCAAAGGAAGCGATAGCGGTACATCACTTAAAACAATGCTTATGCGTTTGCATCCGCAAACAGACGCGGCCGCTGGGGAATTTGAAAGACTAGGATTGCTGACAACGAATACTGAAAATGCAATGAAAACGTTGAAAGAAAACGGGATTAAGCCTTTATCTGGTGAGCAAGGTATTTTGATGGAGCAAATGCATGATTTAGCTAAATCTATGGCGGGTCCGAAGGCATCTACAGCGAAGGTGAACAAAGAATTTAATAAGCTACTCATGAATTCCGGTTCCTTGCAATCGGCTTTTTATGATGCGAACGGTGACCTACGTTCCATGTCGGAAATTGCGGACATCTTGCAAAAAAGTTTAAAGGGTATGAGTTCAGAGCAACGATCAGCAGCATTAAACACAATGTTCGGTTCTGATGCTATCCGTGCTGGTAATATCTTGTATAAAGAAGGCGCAAAAGGTATTAAGGACATGAATAAAGAAATGTCTAAAGTTACTGCTGCGGAAGTCGCTAAAAAGAAAATGGACAATCTAAAGGGTGCTGTGGAGGAACTGAAAGGTGCAGCCGAAACTTTAGCAATTACTACCGGGCAAACATTGATTCCGATGTTTACAGATGTGGTGAAGCATGCTCAACAGATGCTTGATAAGTTCAATAATTTAAACCCCGGTGTGCAGAAATTTATTACACAGATGGCTTTAGCGGGCGCAGTTGCTGGACCAGCGATTATGGCGTTTGGTGGGCTTAATAGAGGTTTAGGCTCTATGATTAGCGTTATTGATAAATCTGTCGGCGGTTTTAGTGTAATGAAACTAGCAATGCAGAATACAAAAAGCGGTGTTAGCGAACTAAGCTCAGGTGTTGGTCAAGCTAACAGACCGTTCTCGATTGTTACTAAAAGTGCAACGACCTTCGGAAAAGGGCTTGGACTATTAACAAACCCAATAGGTCTTACGGTTTTAGGTGTAGGAGGTATAGGATTAGCATTATATGGGCTTAAAAAAGCTTATGATAATAGCAGGACTGATATTGACTTATGGGGAACTAACGTTCCGAAACGAACTGCAAAAGTTTTAGAGGGAGTTCAGAATCTAAATAATAGAGCCACAGGAGAATTCCAGTTGATGTCACAAGGTATAAGTGGTTCGTCATCTGCTATGATTGAGGATTTCTCCAGGATGGGTGCGTCAATTGAAAATGACCTGAAATCTAGAATTGAAGGATTGAATGAGGCGTTAAAATTGGTACCTGGATACGCCAAAGAAGCTGTAGGAGCAGTATTGAGCGATGAGGAGAAAAGGCTACAAGGAGCATTAAAAAAAGTAGAGGATAATAACCGTCGCGTTTCAGAAATAAAAAAACAAGCAAAAGACAATGATTACAAGATGACCTTGGAACAATCTAAGCGAATTAAAGATTTAGAGATGCAAAATGCCAAAGAGTACGTTAATATCACAGTCGATAACAAAAAAGACAGAGAAGCTCTTCTTTCGGCAATGACCGCAGATGTAACTAGTGCTACAGAAGAACAAGCGAAAAGCTGGGCTACAGGTTTAGCAAAACAACGCCAAATTATAGGCACAGAAGCTGCTAAATCTAGAGAAGAGTTCAAAAAGAGTTTACTTGATAATGGAGTAAAAGAAGGTAGCGACGTTTGGGTAAAATCATTAAAAGCTATGGAAGAAGGTAGTAAGAATGCGGTTAGCTCAATTGATCAACAGATTGCATTAATTGTGCAAAAATATCCTGAAATAGCAAAAACAGTTTTCTTAGCTAACGGTCAGGTTATTGATAGTTCACAGGAAACATCGTCAGCTATGATTGCTGAAAATCAAAAAATTATTGATTCTGCTAGAAAAGTAGCTGAGTCAAGTATATCCATGACTCAAAGTTTACAATTTGTCGGTAATGAGTCAAATAAAGCGGGTGCTTTATGGAATAAGATGGTCTTTGACGAGAAAACTGGAAAAGTAAGCACTAACGCTCTTGAAAAGGTTGTTGAAGCAAGCAAACAAGAGGGCGTTTGGAACAAACTGAACTTCATGTCCAAAAACGGTCTACTATCAACTAATGTAAGTAAAATATTGGATGAGGCTAAACAGAAAAAGCTAACTGGTTGGGATGCTATTGAATATGCTACTAAGCATGCTGATATTGATTCCAATGAGAAGGAAATGCTAAAGAGTATATTAAAGAATAAGAATCAGAACTGGAATCCATTAGAGTATTTTAAAAAGCATGCTGACATAGATACGAATGCATATGACATTATGCAACTAGTTAAAGTTGCTAAAAGCCAAGGTTGGGATACTATACCCAACTATAGCAAAAAGGATTGGGAAATATTCACTAATGCGCTCCAAATAAAATCAGAGTTGCAATCAGCAATAAGAGATTGGAATGCTATACCTCAACGAGATCAAAAAGTCCTTGAATTTTCTTATAAAACGAACGGCAAAGCCCCATCAGGTTCACTCGCTTTCAATGCAAAAGGAACGAACTTCCACCCTGGAGGGGACATGGTTGTCAACGATGCGCCAGGTTCTAAATTTAAAGAACTTGTCACGTATCCGAATGGATTTTCATTTATTCCAGAAGGTAGAAACGTACTGTTACCTAATGTACCCCGTGGTTCATCTGTACTACGCGGAGATAAAACAGCTAAGATAATTCCAAGGTATGCAAAAGGTACAAAGAAATCCGTTATTCCAAAAAACACATTACAAAGTATGTCATCTAAATTCAATGTAGATATTCAACCACTCATGGTAAATATTCAGTATTCGAAAGATAGCAACAAACTAAACACAGAGCTGAAAAACCTTATCAGCAAACTAACAAAGGAATCACAAAATCGTAAGAGTAAGAATGTTAGTAATTTGAGTGTAAATAATGCCAAACGATATGTTGAAAATGAGTATAAGAAACTGCAAACACTGATAAAAAAACGTGATACACTGATTCAGAAAATCAAGTCTGGTAATGAAAAGCTAAAAGAATTACAACAACAGAGTAATGATTACGCAAAAGGTATCACAGATAGTGCTAAGAGTTACACGTCTATTACAAGCCTAGATAAGGACGGTTTCGACACAAAATATATGCAACAGGGCATGACAGAACGGCTGAAAAATCTTAATGAATTCAACGCCAACTTAGAAAAATTAAAGAAAATGGGCGTGAATAAAACAACCTTAAGTGAAATTATGGAAGCTGGGGTTGAAGGTGGGGCATCTTACGCAAAAGCTTTAGCAGGTTCAGACAAGAAAACGATTCAATCGCTTAACAGTTTGCAAAGTCAAATTAACACAGCGAGTTCTCGGCTGGGTAATAACTCGGCTAACTATATGTACAAAGCTGGGATTGATTCAGCTAAAGGATTAGTGAAAGGGCTAGAGAGCCAACAAAAAGCACTAGAAAATGCAAGTAAGAAAATGGCGAATACGATTGTTAACACGACGAAGAAAACACTGAAAATCAAATCGCCGTCACGCAGATTCCGTGATGAAGTAGGTAAAATGGTTCCTGCTGGTTATATAGCTGGTGTAGAGTCAATGAAGGGTAAAGTAACTAAAACAATGAGTAATTTAATTTCAGTTCCTTCTATAGAAATACCCCCGATCCGTGAAGGTTCGTTATTGATGACGTCTATTAAGTCAGCGTTAAATGCACCAGGTGAGAATAAAACGATTCAACCTGTGGACAACAACGGTGTTATTGAACAATTAGTCGCATCAAATAAACAGCAAGGAGAAATGATTCAATTGTTGAAAGCTCTACTATCTAAAGATTTAATTGTAGACGATAAAGCGCTAGAAAGAAGCAATACAAAAATCCAAAACAGGCAGTTGAGAAATGATTTGCATTCGTTAGGTGGGAGTATATGATGAGGCATGAAGTGATATTTTTAATTAATAACGAACCAGTGAACTTTACCGGTAAGTCAGGTATATACGCCCTCGAATATGATCGAGACGATGTCAATACAACCAATGATGATATTGATATGTTCGGAATGGATGGTGTGATACCTCGTGTTAAAAATTTTGGCCCGTTTGAATTCAGGCTGAAATTTTACTTCGATGGTCGATACGATAGAAAATTAGCGTTGCAAGAAATTCAAAACTTAGTGCATAGGCGTGAGTATTATTATGTCACACATTCTTTCATGCCAGGTATGAAATTCGCAGTCAATAAAGCAACGATAGAGAAAGAGCAGTTGTTTGGAAATGAATTTATTTTCACTATCATGTTCAACTGTTTCGCAGGTTGCGCCGAATCATTGTTATCAACACTAAGTGATTTTACGGTAATGGAAAAAAGCTGGCAGTTTGGACAAAATTTAGTATCGCAAAATTACCAGTACAAACACACGCGGAATAAGTTCCCCATTTATAACGCTGGTGAACTCACGGTAAATCCTCGTCAACATTATTTACGAATCAGGCTAAAAGGTGAGAGTGATGGTAACTTACAAATATCCAATCTAACCACAGGTGATACATTTATTTACAATCAACCAATCGCATTAGCGGACACACTCACTATAGAAAATGCCATACCAAAGCTCAACGGTGTAGCCTGTGGACGGGACACAAACCACAGATTAATATCTTTAAAATCAGGTGAAAATCTCATCAGTATTGAAGGCGCAAGTAGCCTATCTACCGAATGGGATTTTTATTATCTGTATAAGTAGGTGAAAGCATGAATGATATGGATGTGGTAGTGAGCGATTATAACAAGACGTATGAAGAAATACTAACAGGGATTGATAGAGATTCATTTTCAGAGACGCGAGAAGAAAACACCACTTGGCAACTTGATTTTTCTGTTACTAAAACAAAGGAGAATACATTTGCATTTGATTTATTAAATCATGAAAGCAGTGTGTTTTTCTTAGGTCAAGAGTTCATTGTAAAGCAAATGACGTTATCAGCAGAAGGCGCTGAAATAACAAAAACTGTCATGGCGAAACATTTTTACTACACAGCGCAAGATGGATTTCAATACAACACGATTTCAGGTAGTAAAAGCGCAAGTGACTGTTTGAAACATATATTCTCAAGTGGTACGCGCGGATTTACTTTTGAAGTCGTAGATAAGAACAATGTGCTTGAAAAGGTAGAGCAAGAGAATTTTGGGAATGCTAATTACCTAACGTTAATCGATGAGGTTCTAGAAGATTACAAACTGGTTGTATTGCCGGACAACAAAAAGCTAACGTTTGTGCCAGTAGAGGACTATGGGGAGCGAGTAGAAAATCCTATCCGGTATCTATACAACACCGATAATTTAACACTGGAAATAGATACGTTTTCTATGAAGACGCAGATTAAAGGGTTCGGAAAAGTAAGAAGTGACGGCATTCCGTTTTTTGAACCACGAACTTATACCAGCCCTGAAAGTGCCACATGGGGCATTCGTATTCAAGACCCCGTTTCAGATGAACGGTACACAGTTGTAGGAAACATGGACAGGCGTTTGAAGTTAGAACTACAGGATTACCCAGCGACAACGATTAGCACGAATTTGAGATTGAATTTTAATGTCCAGTTAGGTGATTACGTGATGCTTATCTATGAGCCATTAAACCTTATGTACGATGTGAAGATTGTAGGTTTTAAGAAGTACCATTTAACAGATAAGCCACCTGAAATTACATTATCAAACATAAAAAAATCAATCACGAAAGTATTAGCGCAAGTGATTAAAAACATGAAAGGGGCGAAATGAATGTCTATATTATTAGATCGCTGGGGGAATATCATTTATGATTCCAGCAAAATTGAACAGTTCAATAACAACATGGATAAAATAGAAAAAGAGTTTTTAGGAAATACACAAGATATTTATGCTACAAATAAACGAATTGATAACTTGATTTTAAACGTTTCTGGTAATGATATTACAGAAGTTGTTGACGCAAGGGTTAACTCGAACGGAACTGTTTATCCTACTTTGAAAGCTAAGTTAGATGCGTTCGAGCGAACGATGGCATCCTATTTAACAGATGTTAACACAGAGATAGGCAAGGTAAACGAAACGGCTCAAAAACTCGAAGAACAATTAAAAGCGCTTTACGGTGCCACAGAGGCAAACCTTGAAATCTATGTAGACGCGGATAAAGGAAACGATACATCAGGAACAGGGGCATCGGATGCGCCGTATAGAACAATCAATAAAGCAGTACAGCAAATACCACGCGCACTGAACGGAAGTGCTGTTTATATTTATCTCGTACCTGGTATTTACAATGAAGATGTTTACATTCAGAACAAGCAAATAACGGCAATCTTTATTCAAGGTACGAATAGTGCAACTGTGGACCCTAAAAATAAACAGACTGGTGTTTTTGTGCGTCACTTAAATTTCCGTGATTGCTCTGGTTATTTATCTTTACGAGGATTGAATCAAGTCAATGCAGATCAGACACCGAATAAATCTGGAACATTTGTATTTACCCGTTGCGGATATGCATCCGTAGGTTTCTGTAGATTTGATGACGCAAAAGCAAAAACGAATTCGGTTCCAGCGGTTGTTATTGATTCTGGTAATGGAGGCGCTCATAATTGTTACTTCCTTAATCAGTACGCGGCACAAATAGACCAGTATACGGCGTATTCTAATTTCGCTTATACAAACTCAGGCGTTGGGAATACGTACAGCGTTATTTCAGACGCTTCTATTGTACAAATTAATCCACCTAATAATGTAGGTGGAGCAACACTTGTGAAGAATGGAGGTACTTTGACATGATAAATGAAGTGCATAAAGATTTAGGGACCAAATTAGAGATTTCAAGTTATCATCAGAACTCGATTGATTTAAGAGGTAGTTTCTCCACACAAGATATTAAGACAGCGCGTTTAATATTTGATGTTGAAAAGGATACTGTACCATTCCCGATGAGTGCGCTAACCGCCACAATTTACATGAAGGGTAACAATTTTGTTGTACAAGACACCTGCGAAGTAAATAAAGAGTTGAGTCAGATAAGTTACATTCTGAATGATGAAACGATAAAACACTTTGGACCAGTGCAAGCAGAGATTTATTTACGGTTCAATCAGGGTCAATCGTTATCTGTTCATAAATTCCATTTTACAATTGACCAGGCATTGATTGATCAGGATTTAGATGTTATTTATCAGGTCTATATCCGCGATTTAGAAGATATAAAAGATGAATATTTGCATATGTTTGATGGATTTAAAACAGAAGTGTTGGAAATTATTCAGGAGTTAGAAACAGAAACCGGAGAGCTATCATCACGATTACAAGAGTTGAAAGAAATAGTTGAAAAAGGAGTACTAGCTAGTCAAACAAACGATGGCCTGATGAGGAAAGAAGACAAGGTGACGGTAGATACTGCTAGCGCGGCGATGGAAAATGTCAAATTGTTAAGTACTGGCTTCGAAAAGTTAAGGATGGGACAAGCGGTTAAAATTCTATGTTACGGTGACAGTCTCACATATGGTTACGATATTTACAGTGTTGATAAAAGGCCACCTGACAGCGTATTGACACCAAACGGAACAGCTCATACACGAGAACGAGCCAGCATTACTTATCCAGAAGCATTAGAAACAGCGCTGAAACAACTATATCCGAGTGTATCGGTAAAAAACTGTGGTTATTCAGGTGACACGGTTATTTCGTCATATTCAAAATGGGACGGTGTGAATTTTGGTGCGGATATTTCACTGTTTATGCTAGGGCATAATGATAGTAAAAATGCCACTGAGTCAATCGATGATTTCGTTAAGGGTTACAAAAAAATCATTGAGCGAGCGCTGGCGTGGGGAAGTGCTGTAATCTTTCTAACGCCTCCTAAACAAAAAAACGGTGCAGATGCGACTGTAGATGTATATTCACAGTCTATTATACAACTGGCGAAAGAGTATCATGCGCCTGTAATTGATATGTCAGCCGAGACAGCAGGAATTCCGGCTAACTTTTATTCTGATACTGTTCATTTCAACGGTACAGGCTACACATTCATCGGGAACAAAATAGCCTCTTTATTCATCAATAAATCTATTTTGAATATGAATAAAGTAAAAGATCATGAAGCCTTGAGTGTTACAAAAGAAAACAGCGGCATTCAGTATAACGATAAGTGTACTCCCTCTACAAGTGAATTCTTCCCGACGGAGGACTCGACTGAATTAGGAAAGGGAATCGCGTTGGTATTGAAACCAGGGGGAAAAGCTTACTTTTCATTCTACGCAGAAGAAGGTAATTTGTTAATTTTTCCCTCTATTTATGCCAGCTCAAAAACATTAAATTTAAAAACAGAATTGAATTTCGGAGCAGAAACATCGAACAATGTCATTTCTTACGCGAATGGTACGACAGCCGCAAGAGTCATGAATAAGTCATTGAAATCGGCGACCTATCTTACTGCTGATTTGAACTGGTACAACTCCGCGGCATTATATATTGATGGTAAAATAAACGCAAGCAAACTACTATTTGCCGCTCGCAAAGGCTATTACACGGTAAGCATCGAGAACTTAGACCCGACCTACTCGGTGAACTTATTTGGCTTAGAGTTCAGAAATACGAAAAATGCTATGTATGGAAATAATACATTGTACACACTAGGAACGATTACAACGGATATCCTAACACTCGGTGCCGGAAGCTATGAGCTGTATTCAAGCAATGCAATCAATATGCCCTTCTCTGGGGCGGGACTAGCCGCTTTGGAAATTTATATCGGTGGTAATAATAGAAAAATGTTCCGTGTGGCCAATTGGACGACTAGAAAGATGTGGCAGGGAATGTACAACCCTGCTGTTTCGAGTGAAATCGCATGGGAACCCATTTCGACAGAGGGATATGTAGATGCCTACTTTGAGAATAAAGTGATTTTCTCTGGAGCTGTCTATATGTTGGCTGGACAATCCTACGCATTCGATTTTTCAAAAATGAAGAGATCGCTCTTTGTTAGGGTTAGTCGCTATCTTCCAGGCACAGGAGCCTACGATTACGGTTTTGAAACATTTGAATTTCACAAAAAAGATATTGTCGATTTATCAGGTTTTGCGCATTGGCGTAACATGCCAGGGCGTACAGATAATGCAAAAAAAGCATTTTATATTAGTCCGTTAGGAAACATTAAAGGGCATGATGATAATGCAGCATCACCGAATTCAGCATATGCGATACGTGAAATTTGGTACGATTAATAAATAGGAGCGTGGTAAAAAATGAGTAAACATGTTTTTGTACGAGTGAATGAACAAGGAATAATTAATGAGTGGTTTAAGGCACCAAGCGATGATTATGTAATGGTTGAGGCGGATGAAGAACTCCTTCGAGATATGCCGATTGATTGCGCTATTGTGAAAGATGGAGTGGCGGTTATCAACCGTGATATACAAGATGGATTAATAGAAGAAAATAAAGAATTGATCCATCAAATGCAAGAAGAATTTAGCACCTTTAGCTAGGCGTATTTTTTATGAAATTGGGATGAGGTGGTTGGTTTGGAGGAGATTTTTGCAGGACTTTGGCAAGTGTTACAGTATGTTGTAGGTGCTGTAGTGACGGTTATTGTCGCCACTTTTGCAATTGGGAAAATAAAGCCATTGCAAAAAATTGCTATTTTTATTTTATCGACATCGATTGATTTAGCTTTACGGCCTTATGTTGAAAAAGTTGGGGTCGTTCAAAGTGAAATTGTAATGGTTAGGCAAAATGTGACTGATGTTAAAGAGGAGTTGGAAGCTTATAAACGTGAAGCAGATCAACGCTTTCAAAAGAAGCAAAATCTGATTGATTCAAATATTAGGCTTGAAAAAAACAACTACGCAAATATCAATAAGCGGCTTGATGATGTTCAAGGATTGCTACAAATGCTTATAGATAACAATTTGAAGGGTGGTGAAAAATGATGGAACAAACAATCGAATTTGGGAAAGAAATGTATATCTACATCCCCCTATTAGTCGCAGCTACAACAGCAACTGTTGAAATGCTTAAGAAAACGGGGTGGTTCAAGACACAGCACTTACCAGTTGTGTCTTTTATTGTGGGGATTTTGCTTGGCTTAGCCGCGATGGTACTTCCAGGCGCAGGAAGTATTGGTGTCATGTTATGGGCTGGTGGAACTGCTGGCTTGGGTGGAACGTGGGCTTATGAATTTGTTACCAATCGAGCTAAAAAATACGGAGAGGATGATAAATAATGACAAAATTACACTACAGTGAAAGAAGTTGGGGTAACATTGCAAAACTGGCAAATGATACAAAGGCAAAGGCTACGGAATTATTCAAGTACGCAGAGGATAACAATATCGAAGTACTAATTTATGAGACTATCCGAACAAAAGCACAGCAGGAGGCAAACGTTGCTAGTGGTGCATCACAAACGATGAAGTCCTATCATTTAGTGGGTCAAGCGCTTGATTTCGTACCTACGAAAGGTTCAGCAACTATTTGGGACGGATACGAACGTGCAGATATTAAAAAGTTCATTGCTAAAGCTAAAGCATTGGGCTTTGAATGGGGTGGAGATTGGAAGGGGTTTGTGGATAAACCACACTTGCAGAACAATTATAAGGGTTATGGTACAGATACATTTGGGGATGCACCGAGCAAATCACCGCAAACTCCCTCTAAACCATCCGCAAGTGGTAGTATTGTAGATTACTTGAACAGTAAAAAGATTGATTCTAGTATGGCTAATCGTAAAAAACTAGCTGTTCAGTATGGTATCGCAAATTACACGGGAACAGCGTCGCAAAATACGGCTTTATTGAATAAACTAAAAGCCGGCGCTTCAACATCTAAACCAGCGCAATCAGGATACAAAGGCGCTTCACTAGTTGATTATCTGAAATCAGTTAAGAAAGCGTCTGACTACAGTTCGCGTGCTAAATATGCAACACAGTACGGCATTAAAAACTATAAAGGTAGTGCTTCGCAGAACTTGCAGTTGTTGAAGAAGATGCGCGGATTTTAAGTTAAGGATTGAAAGCCTCTCGGTTGAGGGGCTTTTGGTACATAAGGAATAATAAGCAAAATTAATTTTAGATGATTTATTGTTTACAGATGGGTTTTAGGTGTTATAATGATAATAAGAGGTATTAACCAACGAGGTTAAGGGGAAATTTATGGAGATATACGCCAAAACTCAAAAAATGACCAAAATATTAAGCGATGAAAGGCTTTTGAGGAAAGAATATGGCAAAGATATAGGAGACAGTCTCAGGTTAAGGGTTTCAGAGTTTAAAGCAGCTGAGACATTGGAAGATATTAGCCATTTGAAACCTCAGCGGTTACATCAACTTAAAGGAAATAAATATAAAGACTGTTATGCAGTAGACTTAACGAAAAACTTCCGTTGCATTTTTGAAGCGTACGACAGTGATGAAGAACGAACTTTAGTCAAAAGTGAAGCGGTAGCAATAAAAATAATGGAAGTAGGGGATTATCATGGCAATTAGTGGTTATAAAGTAGAACCCAATTATGCTACAGCCCCAGGAGAGACCTTAAGAGAGGTAATTAATGATCACCAAATGACTCAAAAAGAGTTAGCAAGCAGGTTAGATCTTACTCCAAAGCATGTTTCTAATATTATAAATGGAGAAGCGCAGCTTACTCCTGAGACAGCTAGAAAACTTGAATTTGTATTTGATGTTGATGCTTCTTTTTGGAATTCATTAGAAAAGAATTATCAAGAATATAAGCAAAATAAAGTGGTTGAAGCAAACTTGCAAAAACAGGAAGAGATTCTAAATTCTTTTCCTGTAAAAGAATTAGAGCAGAAGAAATTTATAGAAAAAGGTTCAAATGCCTCCGAAAGAGTTAACTATCTATTGAAGTTTTTTGGCTTCGTATCTTTTGATGCTTTGGAAGCCTACATTGTTAATGATAATAATTTTGCCGGTGCGTATAGATTAGCAGTTAATAATGGACAAGAAGTAGACAATCATGCTTTAATTTCTTGGATAAGAAAGGGCGATATTGAAGCTGCTAAAATTAATACAGGCGCATTTTCAAAAGAGATTGCAGAGTCAAGTATTAAAGATTTAAGAAATTTAACGAAAGTGGTAGACCCGCAAATTTTTATTCCTCAATTGCAAAGTTTATGTGCAAATTTTGGAGTAGCAGTTGTGTTTGTCCCAGAGATAAAAGGGAGCAAGGTTTGTGGAATGACAAGGTGGCTGTCAACTCCTCAAAAAGCTGTAATACAATTAAGTTTGAGGTATAAGACTAATGACGTGCTATGGTTTACTTTCTTTCATGAGTTAGGACACATATTAAAACATAAAAAGGAACCGTTTGTAACAACTAAGAACTATGTTTCCAGCGAAATAGAGGAAGAGGCAAATGATTTTGCTGCAAATATTTTAATACCACCTAATGAATATAGTTCTTTTATTCGAGAAGGAGATTTCAGCTATAATAGTGTGCAAAATTTTGCTAAGAAAATAGATATCCATCCGGGAATTGTAGTAGGTAGATTACAAAAAGAATGCTATATAAAATATTATCAACTAACAAATTTGAAAGCTAGATACGAATGGAAAACATAAACATAATTTTTGGTGATTTTTATATACAATGTGTATAAGTACTGTTTTTCATATTGTAGTATCGCTTTTAATTAACTTGTGCCTTCGATTAATTTCGAGGGCTTTTTTATTTATCCAGAATGGGCTTGAAATATTCTGCTTCCGCATCAAGTCGCGCTTGAATTGCATCCTCTTTCTTCGTGAATCTACCTAAAAAATGCACTTTTCCTTTAAATGTGATGCTGGCCTGCCATTTCTTCCTATCTTCATTCCAGCGTACACCCTTTACACCACTTTTGTTTTTAGCCGATAGTCTCCGTGTAAGGGCTGATTTCATAGTACCGTCAATGCTATCAACTTCTAGTTTTCGTTCATAAGCTTTCTGTTGCGCTTCTTTTGTACGTAAATTGCTTACGTGCTTCTTACCGCTTTCTTTTTGAAGGCACCCGCAGGATTGAACCTGACCTCGTTTCAGCCCGTTTGCTAGAGCTTCATGTTCATTACCGCATTCACATACACACTTCCATCGCGCATTTCCTTTTTCGGAACGTACAAATGATGTCACGGTTAGTCTTCCGAATTTTTGTCCTGTCAAATCTTTTACACGGCTGTCCATTGTTGTATCCTCCGAATCTCAATATTTGCTTATAATAATAAAATCAGTAGATGGGCTTAGTTCAGCAACATACTCAGTTTGCTCGTTGATAGCATCCATTAGAGCTGGAGTTCCATCGTGTTGCATACTGATTTTAGTTTTTCCCGTTTCTTCTAGCTCTTCTAAGACCTCAATTCCAAAACCGCATTGTTCTAAAACCTCTTTTAATTTTTCCGTTTTTGCTTCCTCTTCGTAATCTAAAAGTTTTCGTAATATCGTTTCTGGCGTTTCATTAAATGCTCTTGCAAACTGCTCTAATGCAGATACTCTCATATGCGCGATAGGCGAGTTTGTAATAATAGACCGTGATAAAGATGACTGAGACATGCCGTGGTACTTTTGTAGCTGGTACAAAGTCGAATCATATTCAACTAAAAGCTGGCTTATAGGGTGCATATTAATCCTCCTCCACGTACTCTAGTTCAACAGTGTAATAGCCCATTTCTTGCGCATCCTCATCAGTAGACACATATGTAATTACAAATTTTGTTCCTGACGCAATCAATGCTTCTTTTTCTTTTTCGCAATTCTCAGCAGACAAAACTTCTACTTCTTCCTAATTATCATAATCAACAAGGTGACACGGAGATTCGTTTTCGATTGAGAAGCAGTATGTATAGTCATTAGTGCTTTCAACTGTAAATTCACCGCCGTTTGTCCAGCTTTCTGCGTTTTCAACGGTAATTACTTGACCTTCTTCGAAATCTAGTTCGTAGCTTGTTTCAATAAGGCGGGATAGCCCTTGAATCATTGCATTCGTATCTTTAGCAATCATATCTTTTGTTAATGTCATCTCAATCACTCCGTTTCTCTAACTTATACATTTATTATATCACATATGTGATAGGTTGTCTAATATTTATATCGCAAATGTGATACATTTTTTATGTAAGAATAGATATTTAAAAATAATTTATAAAATGCTATAATAGGGTTGTTCTCATCCCGAGCATGAGACAAAAAAAGACACCCAAGTGCTAGCCTAGGTGTTTTTTATTTACCACTACATCTGTGGTATAATAATAGAATATTGATGATTTGTGGCACTAATTTGTGGCACATCTACTATAAACGTTGGGGTATAGCCATGTATTTAACCCTGAACAGGAGTAAAGATTATGCGGAGAATGAAGTTTTTTCAATCGGTCCAGTTTAGATTTGTCATGATTTATTTGTTGCTCATTTTAGTAGCAATGCAAGTAATAGGGGCTTATTTTGTGCGGGAGTTACAGGATCAGTTGGAGAAGAACTTTAAAACAGCGATTACAAATAGTGTGAATTTGTTGGAGTACAATGTTCGTGAAGCAATGTTGAAATATACGAACGATGACCAGACGAAGCTTGAGAGCGACATCCAAGGTATGTTGCTCGATTTCGTTCGTGGTAGCAATGATTTTGAAGATGTGCTAGTCGTAGATAACAAATTGAAAATTATTGGGACATCAGATGCTGACAATCAAGGCATTGTTGGGCAAGTCTCGACGAATAAGATGATCAAAAATACAATAAATAGCGGGAATGGCGAAAATAAAATCTTCATGGGGAAAAATCCAAAACGGCAAATTTGGGTGGATGTTACCCCAATTACTTCAAAAGGAGAGGTTATTGGCGCCATCTATTTGGCTACAGATATTGAGTCGGTTTATGAGCAGGTTGATAGTATTACGAGTATTTTTATAACAGGAACGTTGCTGGCAATGGTTATTACAGCGATTCTTGGTATTTTACTATCACGGACGATTACAAAACCGATTACGGATATGAAACGTCAAGCTTTTGCGATGGCTCGAGGGAATTATACGCGAAAAGTAAAAGTATACGGCATGGATGAAATTGGCCAGCTGGCGGAATCTTTTAATGCACTCACGAAACGGGTGCAAGAGGCGCAAGCAATGACAGAAGGGGAACGGCGAAAATTATCATCGGTTCTTTCTTATATGACAGATGGCGTGATTGCAACGGATCGTCGCGGGAAAGTCATCCTGATTAATACGCCTGCGGAGAAGATGTTAAAAATGGCGCATGAGAGTGCTAATGGGAAACCAATTACTGATGTGCTTGGTGTGTCGGAGGACTATTCTTTTGATGATTTGATGGAATTAGATGAGTTGACGATGGATCGGAGTACGTTTGATGTCCCGTATATTTTACGTGCTAATTTATCGGTTATTCAGCGGGAGACTGGTTTTGTTAATGGGATTATTGCTGTTTTACATGACATTACAGATCAGGAAAAAGTGGATCAGGAACGCCGCGATTTTGTATCGAATGTGTCGCATGAGCTCCGGACACCGCTTACGAGTATGCATAGTTATTTAGAAGCGCTTAGTGATGGTGCTTGGCGTGATGAGGAAATTGCACCTAGATTCTTAGAAGTGACGCAAAGTGAGACAGAGCGGATGATTCGCCTAGTAAACGACTTGTTGAAATTGTCACGGATGGATAGTGGACGCACGAATTTAGATAAGAATTTTGTGAATTTTAATGATTTCTTTAATCATATTATTGATCGTTTTGAGATGATGAAGAAGGATAGTATAACGTTTAAACGTCATTTTACGCGTGATCCTGTTATTATTGAAATCGATGAGGATAAAATTATGCAAGTGATGGATAATATTATTTCGAATGCGAATAAATATTCACCAGACGGCGGTCGTATAACGTTCTTCTTGCGTAAACGAGAGGATGAAATTCAAGTTAGTATTAGTGATGAAGGTATTGGAATTCCAGAGGAGGACTTGACGAAAGTGTTTGATCGTTTCTTCCGTGTGGATAAGGCAAGGTCAAGGGAAATGGGAGGAACTGGCTTGGGACTTGCGATTGCGCGTGATGTTATTACAGCACACGGCGGTGAAATTTGGGCAGAGCGTAATCGGGGGAAAGGCACAACTATTTCGTTCACGCTACCGTACAATGATTTACCGGAGGATGATTGGGAATGAAAAGTACAAAAATAAGAGGAATTCTCCTTACCGTTCTTGTAGTTATCAGTATTTTCCTAAGTTACAGCCTCTGGAAAGTGCAACCGGATTATGAAATTATTGACAATGAAACTGTAAAAAAAGAGCAAATTGCAAAATTGCGACAACCGGAGCAAGTTTTTAGACCAATGATGGTTTATTCGCATCAAAATGATAACCATTATATGACGCAGAACATGACGATGATTAATGCTCTTGTGAAGGCGGGGACAACATTTGATTTTTCGGAATTAGTGCGTACGGATAAAATGACGGAGAGTTATCAAGGGATGATGCATCAAAATAACTCGATGGAACTTGTTTTTCCGAATGCTGTGCCGCTTTCGATTTATAGCCAGGTTTTTCGCTTAAAAGGTGATAACTTTGATTTGAATTCATTCAATCGGATTACATTTAATTTAACTAAGTCAGAGAATGGATTGTTCTCGGTTTATTTTGGGAATGATTCGAATGAGCAGATTTATCAGGGGTCGATTCAGCAGGATCAAGTGGATACGCTGAAACAGATCTTAACAGACCAGAAATCTGTGATGGCACCGGTGAACGAGGTGTATAAGAATAAGCAACATTTATTTCTTAGTGATGCGCCTGTAAAGTTGAAACAACAGCAGTATGTAATTGAAACGATTGATATTGGATTGTTTAAAAATGCCTTGTTTGGTGATGGTAGCAAGGTGAAGGGACAGGATAACTCGTTTACGAATGGTTCTAGTTCAATGACTGTGAATCCAGATGATAAAGTGCTTTTGTATGTTGATCCGGCGCAAGAACGTCGTGATACATCTCAGCTAAGCAGTGCGATGAAGTCGGAGCAGATTCAGTCGAGCTTTAATTTTGTGAATGATCATTGGGGCTGGACTGGGAATTATTATTATTCAGGATACGCAGCGGATAGCTCTACCACAGCATTTTCGCTATTTGTGCAAGGATTGCCAGTGTTTAATGATGATGGGATGTCGCAGATTTTAGTGACAGAAGGGACAGAAGGCGTGTACAAGTATCAACGCCCGTTCTTTAAGTTAGGTGCGCAAATTTCTACCGAATCTAAAGAAGTGACATTGCCTAGCTCTGTGAGTGTTTATGAGGATTTAATTAAGAGGATAGATCCCGATGATATTCAGATGATTATTCCAGGTTACGTGATGGGATATGAGCAAAATAATAATAGTTATAGTCGTGTCGTGGAGCTGAAGCCTGCTTGGTTTTATAAGTATAATGGCACTTGGACTCCTGTAGTGGGAGGCGAATCGTAATGGATTGGAAGAAAACAGAAACGATTTTTATCATTGCTTTTTTGATTTTGGATATTTTTCTATTGGTGCTATTTATTGATTCGAGGATATCATCTTCACCGACACCGCTAGTGAGCCAGACATTGGAGGAGAAGTTGAAGTCGGAGAACATTACGTATGGAAAAATTCCAGCTAATCCGGAAGTGGGTTCTTATTTAACAACGGAGCCGATTGCTTTTACACAGACAGATATTAATGATTTGAAAGGGCAAAGCATTATGGTTCAAAACGATAATCAGCGTATTTATTCGATATTGAAAAAGCCGGTAAAGATTGACCCGGATAAGTATGGCGCCGATTTGATGCCGTTTTTAAAGAGTGATGTTTTTGAAGGGGATCGGTACACGTATTGGAACTTTGATAGTGAAAGACGCGAGATGACATTTAATCAGAAAATTGATGGGCGACCTGTGTTATTTAATACGAACGGTCAAATCGTGTTCACCTTGAATCAGGCTAATGAGGTTATTTCGTATCGGCAAACAATGCTTGGTGATACGCAGATGTTTGATGAAAAGGACGATGTGATTTCGGGGACAGATGCGTTGGAAGTATTGCATCAACACGGTGATTTGAAGCAGAATAGTAAGATTGTTAATACGACGTTGGGGTATTATAACTTGGTTAGTTTACCTAGCTCGGATGTCTATTTGCCAGTTTGGGCTTTTGAAGTGATGCATGAGAAGCAGACGACATTCTTCCTTGTGAACGGGTTGGAAGGGTCTGTAATCAATACGAGCGATGTGGATACGAATAAAGTGCCAAATATGAAAGAAGATGCTGCTCAAAAGGCTAAAGCTGAGTAGCAAAAATAGAGATTTGGAGAACTTCGGTTGTACTGAGGTTTCTCCTTTTTTCGTGCATTTGTATTTTTTTCGTTGTACAATGAGAGTATGGAATTTTTAAGGAGGCGCAGGAGCGATGTTTGCAAAGGAAGTCAAGACAGTGAATCAGGCGACGGATCAGCTCCGTTTTAGTATATTGGCAAGTGGTAGCTCGGGTAATGCGACGCTAATTGAGACAGCGGACCAGACGATTTTGGTGGATTGTGGCTTGAGTGGCAAGAAAATCGAGCATTTATTTAGCGAGGTTGGGCGAAGTATGTCTGATGTGGATGCGATTTTAGTGACGCATGAGCATGTGGATCATATTAAAGGACTTGGCGTGTTGGCGCGGCGTTATGAGGTGCCTGTGTATGCGAATGCGAAGACTTGGGCTGCGATGGAGACATCGATTGGAGAAATTAATGTAGCGCAGAAATTTCAGTTTGATATGGAAACAGTGAAATCATTCGGTAGTTTGCAAGTGGAGTCATTTGGCGTTTCGCATGATGCTGCTGAGCCGATGTTTTACATTTTTCATAGTGGGAAAAAGAAGTTCGTAATGATTACTGATACTGGTTATGTGAGTGACCGGATGAAAGGGCATATTGCAAATGCTGATGCGTATCTTTTTGAAAGTAATCATGATGTGGAGATGCTTCGAATGGGGCGTTATCCTTGGAATGTGAAGCGACGTATTTTGGGCGATGAAGGGCATGTTTCGAATGAGGATGCTGGTATCGCGATGAGTGAAGTGATTGGTGACGCGACGAAGCGGATTTATCTAGGACATTTGAGTAAAGATAATAATATGAAGGATTTAGCGAGAATGGCAGTTGCGCAAACTTTGGCAGGCGAGGGAATCATTGTTGGCGAGCAGGTTGACCTTTTTGACACGGATCCTGAGATTCCAACATCGATTTTTACGATTTAATAGGCGCCGTAGCAAAAATTTTAATAAAATTTCATAGTTTTTTCATAATTAGGGTATAGAATAATTATATGGATTCGTCTACAAATTGGAAAGGGATGATTGATGCATGGATGAGAATAACAAAGATTTAGAAACACGCAAGGATGAGTTAGCGAGTGGAGCTTCTCCTGAAAGATTACCAGATTCGCAATCTTATGAGAAACCGGAGCCAGCTGGGGAATCGGCGGTACATACGTCATCCGAGCCACAGGTTGCACGCGACATCCCAGTTGAAGCTGTTCATTCTGCAGAAGGCGTGACGCCGGAAGGTGAAAAGTTTGCCACGGCGACGAAAGAGGAGGCATCTGCTAGTTCGACACATGCTTTCTTTGATGAATCAGCGAGCGAGCCAGAAGTGAGACCGGCAACTGGTAATGGCGGTGGGAATAATGTTGTTCCACCGGTTCCTCCAACGCGTACTGGTGGAAATGGTAGCGAACCACCGAAAAAAGAAGGTAAGAAGAAAACAATGCTGGCTGTCTTCTTGACGGGTCTTTTAGGTGTCTTAATTGGTGCTTTAATAGTACTTGCCTTCTCATGGAGCGCGCTTCAGGATGATAACAAGACAACTTCAAATACAACAACGACCGGTAGTGGAACAACCAAAAAAGTAACTGTTGAAAATACAACTGCTACGACGCAAGCGCTTGAAAAGGTGCAGGATGCGGTTGTTAGCGTGTTGAATTTCCAAGCTGGAACATCAATTAGTTCTGGTACATCGACGGAAGATGAAGCTTCATCTGGTTCTGGTGTTGTTTATAAGAAATCTGGTGGTAAAGCATATATCGTGACCAATAATCACGTTGTTGAAGGTGCTAATAAATTAGAAGTGAAGTTTTCGAATGGTAAGAAATCAGAAGCGAAACTTGTTGGAACAGATAAATGGAATGATTTAGCGGTTCTTGAAATTAGTGATGAGAATGTGACGAAGATTGCTGAATTTGGTAATTCGGATTCGTTAAAAGTTGGTGAAACAGCGATTGCAATTGGTAGTCCGCTAGGAACAGAATTTGCTGGGACTGTAACAGAAGGTATTATTTCTGGTCTAAATCGTACGGTACCTGTTGATACAAATGGCGATGGTACAGAGGATTGGGAAGCGGAAGTTATTCAAACGGATGCGGCGATTAACCCTGGGAACAGTGGTGGGGCGCTAGTCAATATTGAAGGTCAGGTTATCGGGATTAACTCGATGAAGATTTCAACAGAAAATGTGGAAGGTATCGGTTTTGCGATTCCAAGTAATACGGTTGAGCCAATTATTGCTCAGTTGGAGAAAAATGGAGAAGTAGAGCGTCCGTCACTTGGGGTAACCTTGCGTGATGTTGATACGATTCCAGAAGTACAGCAACAACAAATCTTGAAATTGCCAGAGAATGTTGATTATGGTGCGATGGTGCAACAAGTTGTAGCCGGTTCAGCTGCTGAGAAAGCTGGTTTGAAACAATACGATGTTATTGTTGAGATGGACGGTAAAAAAGTAACAAACTCAATGACACTACGCCAAATTTTGTACTCGAATGATGTGAAAGTTGGAGACAAGATGGAAGTGAAGTATTATCGAGAAGGTAAGAAAGAAACGACGACGGTGACGCTTACCGCGGCATCAACAACCAACCAGTAACACATGAACCGAGAAACGCTTATCTGCTCCTGTGCTGATTCAGTGGTAGATGTAAGATTTCATAGAAAACACGATTTCCTGAAATTTAGGAAATCGTGTTTTTGGTTATTCTAGGATTTTGTGGCCGGCTTGTTTTAGGGCTGTGATTGCGGCTTCAAGCTTGGATTGTTTCATTAGTATATAATCGGTGTTGTACGTGGAGACGGCGAAGATGCTGATCTCTTTTTCGGCGAGTGGTGTCGCAATTTTGTGGAGAATGCCAGTTAGGGAGAAATCAAGAATTCCATCGATTTTTAGCAGGAACCAGTCGGATTCTACGGAGAGGGCTGCCGTTGTGTCGAGGTGCTTTGTAGGCATGATGATGGAACATTCTTCGTTAGTGTAAGTGATGCTCTTGAACTCTGTGTCATTGGTTTGAAACCAGGTTGGGACTTGGAAACTCGGTGAGAATTTGGCGATTGTATAGTTGGTTTTGTCTAGAAATAATTGCATTTGGAACAGCTCCTTTTTTGACAAGCGTATCATGAATTTAAACGGGTTGCAAAATGTTTTGCCAGGTGGTAAAGTTATAGAGGATAATAATTCTATCAGGTAGAGTAATTTTAGGGGTGATTTTGATTCGTAGCGATATTTTAAGAGGGCATGTGGACTCGATTATTTTGCGAATTTTGGCGGAGGGAGATTCATATGGTTATGAAATCTCGAAGCAAATTAGTGAACGGACGGGTGATCGCTTTCAAATTAAAGAGGCAACGTTATATGCAGTATTTCAGCGGTTGGAAAAGAAATTGTTGATTGAGTCTTATTTTGGAGAGCGCTCACATGGTGGAAAGCGGAAGTACTATACGATTACGAGTCTTGGTCGTGCTTACTTGCGTGAAATGGCGCGTGAATGGCAAGAGATTAAGGGCATTATGAACTTGTTTTTGGAGGAGATTGATTCGTGAATAGGATTACAGAATTTGTAGATAAATTATTTGAAGGTGTCCCTGAAAGCGAGCAGGCGGCGCAAATTAAGGACGAGATTACGTATAATCTAGCTGAAAAAGTAGCAGATTTGATGGAAGATGGAAAATCGGAAGAGGATGCAGTGAATAAAGCGATTATTGAGTTTGGTGATGTAGATGAAATTATCGCGGAATTAGAAGTAGCCAAGCCGAATACGAGGAAGAGACGCGCATTGGCAAAGGTGAACTTAGGATTTTCTATTTGGGGCGCGGCATTACTGATTATTTTGTTTATCGTCGTTAATATGCTATATTCGCCGGATGTATTGTGGTGTATTTTCCCTATTTTTGCGGTACTTTGGTGGCCACTTGCGATGTTTTATTTTTGGTATCGGGGGAAGGCTGAGGATAAGTAATACTAGAAACACCTGAAAGCTTGGGTTTTGTGCCCAGTTTTCAGGTGTTTGGCATCTAGAAATTAGTTGCTCTTAAGGTTGTTTCAAGCCTGATATTATTTCAAGCCTGAAACGTTGAAGCCTTTTAAAATGTATTTTTGGAACATCATGAAAATTAATATAATCGGGATAACCATAAAGGTCGAGCCTGCCATTTGAAGTGCGTAGTTGCTGGCATATTGGCCTTTTAATAAGGATAACCCAACGGAAAGTGTGTAGTATTTCTCATCATTTGCAATAATTAGTGGCCATAAGAAGGAGTTCCAGCCTGCGATGAATGTCAGGATTCCTTGGACAGCTAGAACGGGGCGTGATATCGGTAGGATGATTTTCCAAAAGATGAAGAATTCACTGGCACCGTCTAGTCTTGCGGCCTCCATGAGTTCATCTGGAATCGTTGACATGAATTGACGAAACAGGAAAATTCCGAATGCGCCAACGAGTCCAGGTAAAATGATGCCGGTCATCGTGTTTGTTAGGTGGAACATGTTTAAGATAAGGTAAACAGGAATCATGGTAACTTGCCCCGGAATCATCATTGTTGCTAGAACCATGTAGAACAGCTGATTTTTACCTCGGAATTTAAACTTAGCAAAGCCATATCCAGCCATTGCGTTCAGAAAAAGGCCGATAAAGGAAAATAGTACAATGACAAGCGTATTGCGCAAATAAACGCCGAAATTAAGCTCTGTAAAAAGGTTTTTGAAATTGTCCCACGTAAATGTTTCTGGCCAAATGGTAGGTGGGATTTGTAGAATTTCTGCGTCGGTTTTAACGGAGGAGAGGACCATCCAGATGAAGGGCAGAATCATGAAGAATCCGCCAATTGCTAAAATGAGACCTACGAGCCATTTTGTGCCGCGTGATTTGTTTGCATATTGATTCATATTTTTCACTCCTCCTACATTTGGGCGTCGTCATGACGGTTTTGAATTTTGAATTGTACAATGGTGATGATAATAATCGCGATGAACAGGATAAATGAACCTGCTGCTGCGTATCCAAATTTGCTTAGTTGGAAACCATTGCGATAGATGAACAGCGCTACAGATGTTGTACTATCGAGTGGGCCGCCTTGGGTCATGACAAACGGTTCTTCGAAAAATTGTAGCCAGCCAATCATTGTTGTAACAGTCACGAAAAAAATAGCAAAACGTAGTAAGGGAACCGTCACGTTTGTCAATTGTTTCCACCGATTAGCGCCGTCTAGTTGGGCAGCTTCATAATATTCACGCGGAATACCTTGTAATGCAGCTAAAAAAATAATCATATTTACGCCGATTGCTCGCCATAGCGCTAGGATAATCAAGGAAATTTTAGCGATGGTTGGATCTTGTAACCAAGGAACGGCGGGTAAGTCGAGTAAAGATAGTAAATAGTTAAATAAGCCAAATTGTGGATTGTACAGATAGCTCCAAACGACAGCTACCGCAACGACATTCGTGATAGACGGTGTATAAAATATCAATCGGAAAAACTGGAAAATTTTCGCCTGGCTGAAATTAATCATGAGCGCGATGCCTAGTGAGCAAATAATAACTAAAGGTACGCCGATGATAACGTAAAAAAGAGTATTTCCAATCGATTTTAAGAATATTGGATCGGATAGGACGTTTTTGTAGTTTTCTAGACCGATAAAATTGATTTTTGACCAATCAGCGAGCCCAACTAGATTTATGTCGGTAAAACTGATAATAAAAGCGATTATGATTGGGAAAAGAGAAAACATGATTAATAGCAAAAGTGCGGGTGAAATGAATAGGTAAGGTGTTTTTTGATCCATATAACGACGCAAAATTTTAAACCTCCTCTAATATGTAGCCGAGGTAAGAGTATCAAGACTTATGCTCCCCTCACCTCGTACGGTTAGTTATTTTTTAGTATTGTGTTGACTTCATCGTTGAACGTGTTCATTTGGTCTTGGACGTCCGCGCCTCCACGATAGATCTGTTCGAAGCTCTTCATATAAGCTTGTGCGATTTCTTCAAATTCCGGAATGAGTGGCATTGGCTCTGCGTTTGCCATTTGCTCGCCGAATATTTTGTAGAATTGGTCGTCTTTTAGTGTTTCGTTTTCCCATGATTTTTGAGCAGTTGGCAGGGAGTTCGTTAGTTCCATCCATTTGAGCTGGGTTTCTGGTTTGCTCATATATTGCAGGAACTTCCCAGCATCGTCTTTGCTTTTTCCATATTTGAAAACAGCTAAATTAGCTCCACCGAGGCTTGACATGTTATTTTCTTTTGCTGGAAGCACTGCTGTTGCCCATTTCCCATCGATATCTGGAACAGTGTCTTTTACGGCTTTTACCATCCAAGGCCCGCTAATGAACATCGGAACAATCGCATCGCCGCTGAATGTTTGTGCGACGTCAAGACCAAGATCGTCTTTTGGCGCAGAACCGTTTTCGAAAAAACTATTTAAGTAGGCTACGGCATCTACGAAAGGCTTTTTGTTGAAAACTGGTTTATTAGCGTCATCGAAAAGTGGTGAACCGTTTTGACGGCCAAACATAAATCCTAGGCTCTGCTCTTTGCCATCAATGTTTAACCCATACATGTTATCTCCGCGTTGAGAGAGTTTTACAGCAATCTCAGATAGCTCAGCCCATGTTTTAGGGGCGTGGTCGTAGCCAGCTTCTTTTAAGATATCAGTCCGATAAAAAAGTACACGAGTATCGGCGTACCAAGGAATTGCATATGTTTTATCATCAAATTTTGTCGTTTGTGCAGAACCATCAAAAAAGTTTTTTGCATCGAGTTCTGGGTATTTTTTTGTATAGTTTGCTAAGTCTTCGAGTGCACCTGCTGCAACGAATTCAGGCATCCAAGTGGTTCCCATTTGAACAACATCAGGCCCAGATTTTGAAGCTACGGCAGTTAGTAGTTTGTCATGTGCGTTCGCCCAGGGTATTGCTTGTACTTTCACTTTTATGCCGGTTTCTTTTTTAAAATCTTTTGCGAGTTTTGGTAATTGTTTGGCTTCATCTCCCATCGCCCAAACGTTTAGAACCTTCGTATCAGAGGTTTCATCGGAATTTCCACAACCAGCTAAGGCTGCTCCTACTACTAAAATAATTGTCAACAACAATATACTCCATTTTTTTTTCATCTTTTTCTCCACCTTTTTGTTTTTATAAATCTTGCGTTGTGAAAATTGGTTTGTTAATAGAAACGTTTCGATAAAATCATTATAAAACAAAATGTAATCGGTTACAAGTAATAAATAGGATGTCTTTATTGATTTTAGGCTTGTTTTTGAGGCCATTTATAGGAAGAATAAATTCGAAAAATATTTATTTTTAGGCTATAAAAAGGATTTATTGCGGATTAAAGCGATTTTATATAAAAATTTATTTGACGAGAAAAAAGAAAACGCTTATACTATTGATATAATCACATAGAAACGTTTCGAAAACAAATAGAGGATGTGTAGCATGAAAAAAGTAGAGCTTAGAGAATTATTGGAACAAATGACAATAACTGAGAAGGTTGGACAGCTTTTACAGTTGGCACCAATGTTTTATAAGGGAACGATTACAGAGGGCGAGATTACCGGTCCAATGGCAGAAATGGGGATTACATCAGCGGTTTCAGAAAATGCGGGATCTGTGTTAGGATCTTCAACCGCGAGTGAGATGATTGCGATTCAGGAGGAGTATTTGAAAACAAATCGGCTCGGAATCCCGTTGATTTTTATGGCGGATGTGGTGCATGGTTATAAGACAATTTTTCCAATCCCGCTGGCAATTGGGGCTACTTGGGATATAGTCGCGGCTGAGAAAATGGCGGAGGTTTCGGCTAAGGAGGCGACCGCGGCAGGTTTACAGGTTACATTCTCGCCAATGGTCGACCTAGTTCGTGATCCTAGGTGGGGGCGTGTGATGGAGTCAACGGGTGAGGATCCATATTTGAATAGCTCCATGGCAGCGAGTTTTGTACGCGGCTATCAGGGAAATCCAGAGTTACTAGCGGAAAACTTCGAAAAAATGGCGGCTTGTGTGAAACATTTTGCGGCATATGGTGCGGCAGAAGCTGGGCGTGAGTATAATACCGTAGATATGTCAATGCGAGAGCTGTATCAGAACTATTTACCTGCGTACGAGGCGGCGCTTGAAGCTGGTTCTAAGCTTGTGATGACGGCGTTTAACGTGGTGGATGGTGTGCCAGCGACGGGAAATAAGTGGCTGATGCGGGATGTATTGCGTGATCAGCTTGGCTTTGATGGTGTGCTCATTTCGGATTGGGGAGCAGTCAAAGAGATTATCAATCATGGCACAGCGGCGAATTCTATGGAGGCGGCGGAACAGGCGTTGCATGCAGGTGTGGATATTGAAATGATGACAACATGTTATTTGGAGAATTTGGAAGATATGATTGCAGATGGTGTGTTGCCAGAAAGTTTGCTAGATGATGCAGTGATGAGGATTTTGGAATTGAAACGGGATGTTGGCTTATTTGAGGATCCATATCGTGGTTTGAAGGGAGATACGAATCGGCAAGGGGATATTTTGTCGATAGAACATCGGGATACGGCTCGTTCCATTGCGGCGGATGCGATGGTACTACTGAAAAATGATGAGAATTTATTGCCACTTGCGACAGCGGGAACAAAAATTGCATTAGTTGGACCACTAGCGGAGACGCAAGACGTTTTAGGTGCCTGGTCATGGCTTGGTGATAGAAAAGATGCGGTGTCGGTTGCGGATGGTATGATGACACAGTTTGACGGTATTAAGGTTGCTGGTGCAAGAGATACGGAAAATGTGACGGAGGCGGAAATTGCAGAAATGGTCCGTGTCGCGCGAGGTGCAGATGTAATTGTACTTGCACTTGGTGAGTCATCGAATCGAAGTGGTGAGGCGAACAGCATTGCGACGATTCGTTTGCCGGACTCACAGTACCCGATGATTGATGCCATTTGTGCACTTGATAAACCGGTTGTCACAGTGCTTTTTAGTGGTCGACCATTAGATTTACATGGGGTGATTGAGTCAAGTGATGCGCTTGTTGAAGCTTGGTTCCCAGGCACAGAGGCGGGGAATGCTGTAGCGGATATTTTGAGTGGGCGTGTGAATCCGAACGGAAAATTGCCAATGTCATTCCCATACACAACGGGACAAATTCCGGTGTATTATAATCATTTGAGTACAGGAAGGCCGGTAGATGCAGCGGATGCACAAGAGCATTATGTTTCGCAGTATATTGATATTCCTAATCAACCGTTATTCGATTTTGGTTTTGGACTGAGTTATACGACTTTTTCATATAGTAATCTCGAACTTTCCAGTGATACGATAACAAAGGTAGACACGCTGAATATCTCCGTGACGGTGACAAATACGGGAGATTTAGTTGGAAAAGAGGTTGTAGCACTTTACTTGCAAGATATCGTTGGAAAAGTGAGTAGGCCGCGCAAGGAATTAAAGCGGTTTACAAAGATTGAATTATTGCCAGGTGAAGCTAGAACGGTTACTTTTAATTTGACGGAAGCAGATTTGCGTTATTATAAGCCTAATCTAGATTTTACGAGTGATCCAGGTGATTTTAACGTCTTCATTGGGACGCATTTGCAAGCTACATTTTGTTTGGTTTAAATGAGGTAGGAAATAGACATTTGGCTGTGAAATAGTGCATAATAAAGAAAAGGAAACAAGGAGCGGATCGCAGTGGTTGGGATTAAAGATATAGCGAAAAAAGCGGGTGTCTCGATTTCCACTGTTTCTTATGCGTTAAATGGCAGCCCAAAAGTTACGGACGCAACGAGACAAAGAATTGTGGCAATCGCGGATGAGTTAAACTACATTCCGAATATGGCAGCACGGACGCTAAAAACACGGAAAACGAAAATTGTTGGTATATACTTGGCGAATTATAGTGGTGTATTCTATGGAGAGTTGTTACATGGACTCACGGATACGTTGCTTGCCAAGAGTTATGAGCTTATTGTATGCAGTGGCACGAAGGCGCATCGTTTTTTGCCAGAGCGAATGATTGATGGCGCAATTATTTTGGATATAGGATTTTCAACGGAGGAGTTGCTAGAATATGCGGATAGAGGGCATAAAATTGTTGTGCTGGATCGTGAAATAGAACATCCCAATGTACGGCAAATATTACTGGATAATAAGGCGGGAGCAACACTTGCAGTCGATTATTTGAAAACTGGTTTTTCCGGTAAGTTCTACATTGTGACAGGACCAACAAATACATACGACAGTGAGGAACGATTGCGCGCGGCACTTTCGGAACTGGAACGTTTTCGAGATGAGGAAGTTATCGTGATTCCAGGTGATTTTTCAAAAGCGACGGGCGAAAAAGCAGCGCAACAGATTGAGAAAGAATGGGCCGGCGAGCCAGTAGCTGTTTTTGCTCTAAATGATGAAATGGCGATTGGTATGTATAATTATTTTGCGAAAACCAAGCTCGTGATTGGGCGTGATGTGAAGATTATCGGTTTTGATAACACGGAAGTCGGGCAATATTTACAGCCACGTTTGGCAACAATTGAGTATTCAAAGTATAAGTGGGGCGCAGTTGCAGCGGAGAAATTGTTGAAGCTGCTGGAAGACGAGACGGTGGCGGATGAGATTATTTATACGTCATTAATACCAAGTAAGTAAAGTATATTGAAAAAGCTACCATTCCAGTTTTCGGATGTGGTAGCTTTTTTCGCTTCTATTCGTCCTCTTTTTTTGATTTTCTGCCTAGCAAGAATACGAGGAAGAGAATCAAGAGAGCGAGTAAAGATCCAGCAATAATGTATAACAAGGTGTAGTCTTTTTCAATATCAAGTGCTGTCTCATTTAAAGCATCTGCAGTTTTACCATCTATTGTGAAATATTCAGACCATTTCCAGACTTGTTCGCCACTCGTTGCAATCATATCAAGTCGGTACCTACCAGGCTCGAATTCCTTTGTACCCCAACTTATTGGAAAATTAAAATTGGAGTTCGGTGCCATACGCATATTTTGCTTAAAATTTTCATGTAAAACTTTTGTACCGTCTCTTTTAAAAATTTGCGCTTCGACATCTAAGTCTTGTAGGATTGTAGCTTCAGTATTTTGAAGATTAGCGGTCACAACATTGCGATAATTAACTTGAGTAGGCGTAATTTCATTTAATTTGAGATCTGCTTTAATCTGCTTATCATTTTGTGAAAGCATCATGCCAGTGACGTACGCATACTGGTTTTCAATTTGAATATCTTTAGATTGAGATTCGTTTTTATCTGCTGTTTTTTCTTTAAAGTACACGCCGCCTAAGATTGTTCCATCAAACGCTTTATCTGGCATGCTTATCTTAATGGGATAATTTTTGCTGGAATGAGCTGTGAGAATAATTTCGCCGGCGGATTCTGTGAGCTTAGATAACGGATATTTCAGTGTGTTATCAAGTTTTGGATTTTCTTGGCTATAGTCGACAATGCCATTATCATTTGTAACAGCTGTATTCACAGAAGTGAGGACTGTGATTTCTTGACTGGTTTCGTTCGTAATTGTTACATATACCGTCTGCTCTTTTCCAGGCGCTAATTTCAGATGGAAGTAGCTTTTTGTTTTATCAATTTGGTTTTCAGGGATATTTGCGCTCACAGAGAAGTTCATTTCGGAGGCATCGGTGTGGACAGGAAATAAGAGCGATGAGGCCAATAAAGGTAGTATTAAAAATAGGGTCATTAGTTTTTTCATGCAGAATTCCTCCTAAAAAAATAAAAACTGTAATAAGAACTCTCTAGAGGAGGGGGGCACGCACTAGAGAGCTTTTGAGGGGAATGAGGATTTTTGTATGGGGGTGTGAAGCTGTTTACATATTAAGTATACGTTATAAAAACTGCATATTAGGAATTCTATCATAAATTTTTAAGAGGATGAAAAAAATGATATTGGAATTTAATATCGGTTAAGAAATATTTAATAACAGGCTTATTTTTAGTTTAGAATTGGATGCTACGATGTAGGTACAATAAATTTTTGAAATAAAAGGAGAATGTAAAATGACGCAATCAAAGAAAGTATTGTCTTCTATATTAGTGGCTACAACCATTATCGCAGGTGTCGCGCCGCAATTTTCACCAATCGGGGCTTCGGCAGTAGAATCTGGTACGAAAACAGCAAGTGTGGCGGAAATCACGGAATTACGTTCGCTAAATGCGATGACACTTCAAATTAAGTTCGATGGAACATTACCTGCGGAGGATGTGGCAGATAGTAATTTGGCCGCGATTAAGGAACATTTTAAATTCAGCGATGGGCTCAGCATTGTCAACGTGCCTCGTTTGAAATCGGGTTCTACGAATACGTATATCGTACCAGTGACGATTCAAAATCCTGGCTCGACTTACACACTTAGCTATAAGGGCGGCGCGACGCAAACTTTCACGGGAAGTAGTGTTAAAGTTGGAATTCGTGATACAAATCAAGTGACGAGTGACACGTTTGAACTTGAATCTTTCCAAGCAGATGGCGTTGTTGACTATGCGAATATTATCGCGGCATACGCTGGTGGACGCGGGGATCAAGCTTTTGTAGTTGACGATGATAATAAAAATGCGGCAGGCAAATCGCTCCAAGTTATTTCATCGTTGCGAGATCGCAGTGTGACGCTTACAGGATCAAACGGAGATGTCTATACGGCAAACTACGTACCATTTACGCAAGCTTCGGACCGTCGTCAAGCACCTAAATTCCGTTTGCCAGCTGGAGAGACGTTGGTGCCAGGTGTGACTTATACAGTGACTTCAAACTGGGCAACGATTGCTAATAGCTCGTTTACAGCCCGTGCAATGTCACCATTAACCATTGATTCGGCTACGTTTGTAGATGCGACATCATTTAAATTAACGCTAGCTGCTGATCCAGGTATGGACTTGCTGGCTGGGCGAAGTGTTCGTCTAAAAGGCACGGATGGCAGTGAATTAACTGCAAGCTACCGTTTTTCTTCACGCCAAGGTGCAACTGGTACTTTTGATGTGACAAGCGGAGGAACGTTAAATTCTGCAATTGCTTATGAAATTATACCGCAAAATAACTGGGCAGCAACTACAGATGTCATGTTAGGTAGGAATGCGGCATACAAGGTGGAATCGTTGAATGCGATAACACTCCAAATTGTCTTTCCAGAGGCGCTTTCTGCGGATGAAGTGGCAGATAGCAATTTAGATATGATTAAGAAAAATTTTGTTTTTAGTGATGGTTTAAGCATTGTGAATGTGCCGCGTTTAAAATCAGGTTCTAAAAGTACTTATATTGTGCCTGTAACGGTTCAACAGCCGGGCAAAACTTATACGCTCAGCTACAAAGGTACGCCAGTAGAGACTTTTGTTGGTAGTTCTGCAAAAATTAATATGCGAGATTCCGAACAGGTAACGAACGACACGTTTGAACTTGAGTCATTTCAAGCGGACGGTGTGGTTGATTATGCGAACATTATTGCGGCGTATGCTGGTGGACGTGGTGATCAAGCCTTTGTGATTGATGATAATAACCGCGATGCCAACGGTAAACAATTTCAAGTAATTTCGTCATTGCGAGATCGCAGTGTTACGCTTACAGGATCAAATGGAGATGTTTATACGGCAAACTACGTACCATTTACGCAAGCTTCTGACCGTCGCCAAGCTCCTAAATTCCGTTTGCCGGTCGGTGAAAAATTGAAACCAGGCGTGACATATACCATTACTTCTGACTGGGCAGATGTTGCTAGTGCTCGTTTTACAGCAAAAGAAATGGCGCCATTAGTTATTGCTAAAGCTACAGAAGTCGATTCAAAATCATTTGAGCTAACGTTAGATAAAGATCCTGGAATGGATTTATTAGCAGGGCGTCAAGTAGAGTTAAAAGGTGCTGATGGGACTACATTTGTGGCACAATATCGCTATTCTTCTCGTAAAGGTACAACTGGGATTTTTGATCTTGTGAGTGGGGAATTAAGTGAGGATACAGTTTACACAATCTCGCCAATTAATGGGTGGGCGATAGCTACGAATGTGACACTTGGAGAAGCCGAGGAGTTACCAGAAGTGACCGAGCCTGAGAAGCAACCTGATAAAGAAGTTATTGTAGTACCTGAAAATGGAGGCAATAATAATGCAACACCTCCAGCAATGGTGGATAGCAAAAATAAGCCAGTAGTTGAGTCTCCTGAAACGACTAAAACCCAAAATAGCAAAGATTTACCGAAAACGGGTGATACAATGCCAGTTATTCCGATGACAGCAGGACTTGGAGCGATTCTTGTTGGATTGTATATGCTATTGAAACGCAAATTCGCCAAGTAAAACACTATTGAACTTGCTAAATTTATGAAAGAACGATTTGCCATAATAAAAATGATTTGCTATAATAAAGACGAAAAGAGGGTCGTGCGTCAACACAACCCTCAAGTCAGAGCCGTCTGAAACGGTGGCCGTATTATAACGAAGAGATAACCGTTACTTTTTGGTCAAAGTAGGGACGGTTATCTCTTTTTGTCTTTATCACGATCAATGTAGAGGATGAGCATAGCAAAAGATATCGCGATACTCAAAGCTTCATACACAGACATAGTTGCACTTTCTGAGGGCAACGACAAATCAAGATATATAGGCATCACCCTTCCATTTGGACTAGCCTTCCGTCTCACACTTCTCTAACGCCATTATACCAGATGAGTTTCTATAAAAGCGTTTATTTTACAAAAAAGTCTAATCGCCCATAAAAAATATAATTTAGCTCCGAAAATGATAAAAGCCATTATTTGATACTGTACGGAAAAGGTACGTATCAAATAATGGCTTCTTCATATTAAGGTAATAAAGGTATGTTTTGTTTGATTTCTTGGATAGAGCTCTTTGAATCAAACGTATATGCACCAACTAAACGCAAGCCTTGCAATGCAGGAGGAACTGTTCCTGTATAGACTGGGCTGTAGCCGTTTGTGCCATCGATACCGATATAGATTGTTTTATCGAATGCTAGTTTATCTAGTGTAAACTTGGTTGTAATAGTAGATGTTGTTACGGATTGTAGGATGTTCCCGTTCGCATCATAGGCTGTTACTTTCGTTGCTTTACCAAGCTCTAATAAGTCTTTTTTACCGTTCTTGTTTTTATCCACGAAAAGGTCACCAGTGATCACTGGAAGTTTACGGATTCCGAATTGGAAGTCTGTTGTTTTTGTGAATTTTAGGCCGGTAAGATCATAAGAGTTACCCCAAATGTCAACTTTAGCAAAACGCATCGCTGGGATATGGTTTAGAAGTGTTGCTACAGATTGAACTTCTGCAAGTGTTGAGTTAACGCTTGTAGCTGTTTCTGTGCCAAGATATTTCTCGACATCGACTTTTTCTGTTGCTTTAATTGCTTTTGGTAAGAAGTTTGCAAGTGCTTTGATGTAAACGTTATTCGGTGTTGTTGAGATGTCGCCGGTGTCAAGTAATGTCGGATTGTCTAATATACCTTGGATATCCCCACCTGAAATGATGTCGATGATGGCTGTTACTTTATCTATGTTTCCAAGCAAGTCGCCAACTGTTAGATTAAACGGTGAACGAACCATCACGTACATGCCGGGGTCAACATTTGGCATTGTGATTGCAGCTCCCTTGCTGCTCGTTCTGAAAAGGATTGCGTCTTCGATGTCTAAGCTACCACCAAGCGCACCTAGAATTTTAGAGTTTAAATCAAGTTCCGATAAACGACCGCTTGAGATAAGATCTGCTGTTTTTTGTAGGTTAATGAAGATAAGTGTTTTGCCATCCATGATAGATTCGTTGCTGTCTTTTACGCCGTTACCATTTAAGTCTTGGAACGGTGTCATTGTTAAATTTGTTGTTTTCTTTGTTGCTAAATCAGCCCAAGTGACAACGTTGAGTGTGTTTATTGTAACTGCCGCAATTCCAGCGATTTGTTTGCCGGCTGCATCTGTTGCTGAATTTGCTTGGACAACTGGTTTTGTTGTCGCTTCTGTACCGTACTTGATGAAGTAATTTCCTTTTGCTAGTTTCGTGAAGTTGTAAACACCAACTGCATTTGTTTTCGCTGTTGCTACCACATTTGTTCCGGCTTGTGCATCAGCTAATGTTTTGTGGAGTGTTACGGTCATGTTTGCCAGTGGTAAATCCAAGTTGTGTAATTCCATAACACCATTGCCGTTTGTGTCTGCGTAAACTGTTCCAGAAACTGTGTAGATAGCTGGATTCAGAATACTTGCGTTTGCTGCTGGTGCAAAAGATGCAAAAAAGACTGCAAAAATAATGACTAGAGCAGCGACACGTTTGTTGAAAAACTGTTTCATTAATAATTCCTCCCTTTTAGGTTCTATTTTTAGTTTAGCGGGTGAACTAGTAAAAGGCAATGGGACTCATAATGGAAGGAATAGGGTTATAAAAAGGATAGATTACCGTTTTATAAAAGTTACAAATAATTCTTTATTATGGTTTTTTGTCAATTTTATAAGAATTAATATGTATATAAAGTATTTATAATAACTTTATATGGGTAGTGAACTAAAATCTGGAATTAAGAAAAAAGTTTTGAATTATGCAACGAAGCGTCAAGTACGTTGAACATAGCGTACATTTTACTTTTGAAAGTTCATAAAGATTTCACATATAGGCGAGAAAATGCGCGCTTAGTATTTAGAGACAAAAAATAAGAATTAAAAGTTATTTATATAACTTTATATCATTCCCATCTATTCTGTCATCATCTGTGTGACATTTCTGTTGTTTTTCTAGTAAGCGTTATCAACTATACTGAAATAGGACAAAGAAATAGTGTCAAAAAGGCAAGTAATATAGAATTTGGAGTTGATTGTAATGGAAATCATGATGACTAGTGGAATAAATGTAGCGATGCAAGGTACAACGAAATCGGAAATTTTGCGGGAATTTGCGGATTTGGCGGTAGCAAATGGGAAGGTGACGGATGCAGCGGGCTTTTATAAGGATCTTTGTTTGCGAGAAGGTGAGTCTACAACTGGTTTCGGTGGAGGGATTGCGATTCCACATGCAAAATCTGCTTTCGTGTCGGAGGTTGGTGTTTTAGTGGGGCGTGGAGCTAATTTAGTAGAATGGGAAGCAATGGATGGAAAGCCGGTGCAATGCTGGATTTGTCTACTTGTACCTGAAACTGGCGGACAGGAGCATTTACGATTGTTGTCGCAGCTTAGTCGGAAGTTAATGGACCCAGAGTTTGTTGGGAAACTGAAAACTGGGACGGAAAATGAGATTTTAGCGCTAGTTCAAGGGGTTATTTCATAAAAGGGAGCGAGTAAAAATGACAAGTTTAAACATTGTAGCGATTACGAATTGTCCTGCGGGAATTGCACATACGTATATGGTGGCAGAAGCCTTGGAGCGTAAAGCCGTTTCGTTAGGATACACGATAAAAGTGGAGACGCAAGGAGCGAGCGGTGTAGAGAATCATTTGACACCAGCAGAAATTAAGGCGGCAGATTATGTGATTTTAGCGTTGGGAAGGACGATCAGTGAAGAAGACCGATTCCGTTTTGCGAATAAGAAAGTGGTCGAGCTGAAAGTTTCGGAGGCTTTGAAGCAGATTGAGACAATTTATGATGATTTGGAAACGAAGGCAACATTATTTACAGCGGATAACAATATTAAAATGGGGAGTCAAGAGGCACCGACTGGAAGTGTGATGAGTCATTTGATGGCAGGAGTTTCGGCTGCATTACCGTTCGTTATTGGTGGTGGTTTACTCGTTGCGATTGCAAATATGCTCGTGCAGTTTGGGATGCCATATGTGGACATGGCGAATGGTGATCCATCGTTTGCTTGGGTCGTTGAAACAATTGGTTACTTAGGGTTCAAGTTCATGATTCCGATTATGGGTGCCTATATTGCGAGTTCGATTGGCGATAAGCCAGCGTTTGCACCTGCGTTTCTGGTCACATATTTGGCGAATGACAATACGATGCTTGGAACGGAGTCGGGTGCTGGATTTTTAGGCGCGGTAGTTTTAGGGCTTGCGATTGGTTATTTTGTGAAATATTTCCGAAAAGTGAAACTGGGTAAGGCATTGCAACCATTACTTGGTTCGATGTTGATTCCGTTTGTGACGTTATTTATTTTCGGGATTTTGACGTTTTATGTGTTAGGGCCTGTGATGGGTAGTATGATGGATGGGATGTTGCATTTCTTGAATACGATTCCAACTGAGATGAAACTGGCAGCAGCATTTTTAGTTGGTGCGATGCTTGCGTTTGATATGGGTGGACCGGTGAACAAAACGGCTTGGTTCTTCTGTTTCTCTCTACTCGACAAAGGAATTTATGATTGGTATGCGATTGTTGGTGTTGTTGCATTGATGCCTCCTATGGCTGCGGGTATCTCGACTTTTATCGCTCCAAAATTGTTTACGAAGCAGGAAAAAGGTGCAGCGATTAGTTCGATTATTGTTGGTTCGACGGTTGCAACAGAGCCGGCGATTCCATATGCGCTCGCTGCTCCACTCCCAATGATAACAGCGAATACGTTAAGTGGTGGTATTGCTGGGATGTTGACAATTATGTTTGGGATTCAAAGGCTAGCACCTGGAATTGGAATGTTTGATCCGCTTATTGGTTTAATGTCACCGTGGTACTGGTTCTATCTTGTTCTAGCATTTGGTTTAGCGTTGAATATTTTCCTCATTATTGTGCTGAAAACATGGTGGTTAAAACGGAAAGAGGCGAAACGTAAAGATGGAGACGAATTTACTGAAACAACTGGTGATGGCATCGGGAACTAGTGGTGATGAGCAAGAAGTCCGTGAAATTTTGTACCGGGAATTGATAGGTCAGGCGGATGAGATTACATTCGATGGTTTGGGTAGTTTTATTGCGCGTAAAGGATCAAAGGGGCCAAAAGTTGCGATTATTGCGCACATGGATGAGGTTGGTTTTATTGTGAAACATATTTCAGAAGATGGATTCTTATCGTTCGATACGGTCGGTTCGTGGTGGAATCAAAGTATGTTGAATCATCGCGTGGAAATTCGGACTAGGTCAGGAAAAGTGGCGGGGATTATCGGCTCGATTGCCCCGCATGCATTGAGTGAGAAGGATAAGGCGCATCCAATGGAACATGACGCGATGTTTATTGATATCGGGGCGAACTCGACGGAAATGGTTGCTGAAATGGGTGTTGCAATTGGAGATTTTGTTTGCCCAGAGCCGAATTTCACGGAGCTAACGTCAGAACGAATTTTGGGTAAGGCGCTTGATAATCGAGCTGGGTGTGCGCTTGTGGCGGAGCTTTTCAAGCAGTGCGATAATGATGAAATCACGCTCTATGCGGTTGCTACAGTGCAGGAAGAGGTTGGGCTGCGAGGCGCGCAAACATCAGCGGAAGCGATTCAACCGGATATAGCGATTGTGATTGATACGATGGTGACAGGAGATACGCCGGGATTTGACCAAATTAAATTTCCGCTAAAACTAGGTTCGGGCGCGGCATTGGCTTTATTTGACAAACGCTATATTCCTCACCAAAAATTGAAGCAGCATTTGGTGGAACTGGCACAAAATATTGCAGAGCCATTACAATTTTGTACGATGAAAACGGGGGCAACAGATGGTGGCCGTTATAATGTGATGGGCGGTGGTCGTCCGGTCGTGGCGTTCTGTTTGCCAACGCGTTACTTGCATGCGAATTCATCGATGATTTCAAAGGCGGATTATGATAGTTTGGCAAAGCTGATTGAGCGTTTTTTAAAGGGATATAGTACGGAGAAACATGCTGAAATTTGCCGTTACATTGGATAAAAATTTGAAGCTTGGCGGACGCGCTGGGCTTTTCATAGGAAAGAGCTGAATTTGGATGGGAAAATACGATTTTAATGAGGTTGTGGATCGTAAAAATACATATTGTACGCAGTGGGATTATATTGAGGATCGATTTGGGGAAGCGGACTTATTGCCATTTTCGATTTCGGATACAGAGTTTCAGGTGGCAACGCCAGTGCTTGATGCGATTCAAGAACGAGTAGCGCACGGGGTTTTTGGGTATTCGCGATGGAATCATGAAGCTTTCAAAGGTAGTATTGTAAATTGGTATCAGAAGCGCTTTAATGCTCATATTGAAATGGATTGGGTGCTATATAGCCCGACGGTTTGTTATGCGATTTCGGTTTTATTACGTTTGAAAAGTGAAGAGCAGGAGCGGGTTGTCGTTTTCTCACCGATGTATGATGCTTTTTATAGCCTGATTCAGGAAAATAATCGTGAGCTAGTCGAGAATGAGCTTTTATGGGATAATGGTACGTATCGCATTAATTTTGAACTTTTAGAGAAACAATTGCAGAGAGCCAAGATTTTGTTGTTGACGAACCCGCATAATCCAACGGGGCGTGTTTTCCAAAAAGCGGAATTAAGCGCTATTATTGAACTTTGCGAGCGACATGGTGTTTTTATCATTTCTGATGATATTCATATGGACATTGTGTATGGAAATACGCGTTATACTCCGATTTTGAGCTTAATAGAGCGACCTGTGAATATGTGTATTTGTACGTCAGCGAGTAAGACGATGAATACGCCAGGCTTGATGGGTTCTTATTTGTTAGTGCCAGATGAGGATTTGCGAGCTGCTTTTATGTTGCAATTGAAACAACGTGATGCGCTTTCTTCTGTTAGTATTTTAGGGATGTATGCTACGATGGCAACTTATAATGATAGCGCGGACTATGTGGATGAGCTGGTGGTGCATCTGGAAAGTAATATGCACTTTTTGAAAAATTATTTAGCGAGTCATCTACCGGAAATCAAATTTGAAATACCAGAAGGGACATATTTAGCTTGGCTTGATATTTCGGCGCTGGGCGTAACGAAAGACGTTCTGCAAGAGGCGTTGATACATGTTGGGAAGGTGGCTATTATGCCAGGTGAAACGTATGGGGGACAAGGCTTTTTGCGAATGAATGTGGCTTGTTCGCGGATTAAATTAGTCGATGGTTTAGAGCGGATGCATAAGGCAATTTTAACATTGAGGGGGTAAAATGATGCTAAATCAGCGGCAAGTACAAATCATGGAGCGGCTTGAAAATGGAAAAGCAAGCGGTTTAGAACTTGCAAAATTAACAGGAACCTCCAAAAGAACAATTTTGCGGGATATTTCTCAAATGAATCACTTGCTTCAAGCGATTGGAGATATTAGTTCGAGTCAAGCGGGCGGTTATCAATTGCATATTCAGGATAAAGAGGCTTATAGAAATCTTTTGCACCAGTCGATGTATGATGATGAGCTCATTTTGTTGGAACTACTACGCCATGATTTTCGGACATTGGATGATCTAGCTGCTACTCTGTTTTTGTCAAAACCGATGATATCGGAGAAAATTATCTTTTTGCGGGGGCATTACACAAAACGCTTGGAGATTAAATCGAAGCCAAATTATGGACATTATTTGGACGAGCCGTTGTATCGTAAAATGGTTTTGCTTGCGAATTTGATTGATAAAAATCCTCCTTTTTTCTGTGAACGATTGGGAATTTCGCAGGATGATTATCGGAGCTTATTGCAAGAAATAAGGACGCTTAATGAGGCGAATTATTATCCGAATATTCATTCTGCCCATTTGGTTAGTTTAATTTTGGCTGCGGATGTGTTGGAGAATGGCGTGAAAAATGCAGCGACAAGGTTCTCGCTTTCAGAAGGGTTGATTCACTTTTTCAGGGAGGAGCAGCAAAAGAAGGCCAAATTAGTGACAGTGGCTGAGATTCAGGTAATGCTGCAAAGGTTGGCGGAGCAGTATAGCACGCCAGTTTATGATTTGGAGTTGGTGGAGCAGTTAGTAGGGCATCTGAAGCGGAGTATTGCATACCCGATTATTCTTCATGACCGGAAGTTGCATAATATCGCCAACATTAAGGCGGTCTATCCACTTGCTTTTGACTTAAGTATTGCTTTTGTGGCGAGTGCGAATGAAGCATTTGGCATTGAAATGTATGATATTGATTTAATTGGGCTCTATTTTTCGTGCGCGATGGAACGGATGAAGCAGGTTGCGGCGAAGGTTCTCCTATTTTCAGATCAATATGCGGTTGCGAGCATCAACAAGCAGATGATTGAGAAAGAGATACAAGGAGTTGAAGTCATCATCGTGACGCATCGGCAAGAATTAGAAATGGCGCTCGAACAACAGGATATTAAGCTAATTTTGAATAATCACCCTACTTTTCAGGAGTTCAGTATAGATGTGGATTGCATGGATGTGAAGCAGGTTATCACGAAGCCAGAGTTACGAGCGATTCAAGATATGTTGGAAAAAATTGATGTACGTAAAAATATCCGAACTTTTTTCCCTGAAAACTTGGCGATGACATACAACAATGAGCCGGGGGATGATTGGAATGCAATTGTGGAAGGAATTTGCTTGGAATTAGAGGCACGAGAAGTTTTAAGCGCAGATGAGTCAATGAAAATTCAAGAACGAGAGCAAAAAGGTAATAACTTGGTAATTAATCATTTGGCTTTACCACACTGCACAACGCAGCGCAATCAAGCATTTTTCGCGGTGTTTGTGCATCTTGAGCATAGCGTACTTGTGGATGGAGCAATGGTGCAAAATGCTTTAGTTGCTTGTGTAAATCCAAATGTGAGTACGGAATTGAAGGTTTTTAGCTACCTTTATTATGTATTGAACGAGCATGATGGAGAGGACATTCTAGGGCTGAAGGATTATGCAACTTTTATCTCATGTATTGAACGCTAAATAAAACGGGTCTGGGACATAACCGAAATAAATCGGCGACAAGCGCTCGCATTCTGGGGATTTGGTGGACTTCCGGTTCTCACGTACAGTCGTACGCTCCGCTTCCGGTTTCCGCCAAATCCCCAGAATACAAACGCTTTCGCTCAATTTGTGCAAAGCTTAATCTTCGTCTTACCCAAAATGATGGGCGAGGCGATTTTTTCGTATTTGGAGTTTGTCCCAGCGGCGTTTTAAATATTATTTTCCGAAATTAACGCTGAAGGATTTTCCAGTTTTTGCGGAAGTATTGACTTGGATGCGCCAGTTTTTACCGGATGTTGTAACGCTAACTTCTGGGGATTTACTTTTTACTTTGTGACCAGTAACTTTTGGTACTAAAAAGACGATTTTATTTTGCTCCATCGATGGATCTGCTAGGGTTACTTTTTGTAGAGTTGCTGATTTACGAATCATGATAGAGCCTCGAGTTTGGGCGACAATACCGTTTAGTGTACTAGCTTGACGGAAATTCGCAATCCAAAGATTTTGTGATTTATCAAATACGGCTTGTTGATTCAAATTGTTGGCACGGATTTCAACATCGATTTTTTTGCTGTAAGCTTCTGTTGCCTGCTTGGATTTCCCTGGTAAAATGATATAGCTGTAAGATTTGTTTGTAGGCTTTTTGCCATGGGATATTGTGATGCCAGCGTAGTCTGCATTGGCAATGATACTGCCGTTGCGAGAATTTAAAGTATTCCAATTGCCTGATCTGGTTTTTTTGTAGGCTGTGACGTTGGTAGCCGTTGGGAAAACATAGCCAATACTTTGACTTGGGAGTGCTCCGTTTAGATGAGCCCATTTTGTATTGATATTCTTCGTTTGACCAAGATTGATAGTTTGACCTCCAACGACAAATGCATTAAGGCGAGTATTATATAATTTTCTATTTTCGACAATAGTTTCGGTATTTAAGTTTTCTTTCGATGTGATACCGGCACCAAGCGCAACGATTTTACCATTTAAAAAGAACCAAGATTTGCGAGCTTCGAGCGAGCTTCCAGTTACATTTTTCATACTGTAATGCATCGTTGCGGAGCCGTTTTGCTGGTCAGATACGCCACCGGACCACGCTTGAGTATTGAAATATTTTAAGTTATCTGCAACGATTGGTTTTGTTTTGTGGTCTGTTGTTGTGCCAGCTAAGCTAGTCATATCAACAGTTGGATAGTAGTTCCCTTCAAAGGCTTGATCATCGTTGTACAAATAGAAAGCGCCAGTTCCTGTGTAGAAACCGAGCTTATTTTGGCCACCAATGGTTTCGAATGCAGATATTTTTTTTGAAAACATACTAATACCAGCAACGTAACCAGGTTTTGTATCAATCATTTGACTGGCAGCTGACATCATTTTGTTTTGAGTCAACGCTGGATAGGTTCCGATAATTTTCTTGTTGAGCAGTATAGATTGGAATGTTTGTGCTTGTGCGAGTGTTAGGTTTTTGTAAAAATCTGTATTTAACGATTGACTGATAATAGAAGACTTCAGAATTCGCGCGTACTTATTGCGATAGGCAACGTTCGTATTTTTTTGACTAATTGTAAACATGTCATAAAGCATTGTATTGGCGACCTGTTGATTAGTGACTGCTTTTAGAGAAACACTACGTCCACGAGTCATATCCAGCACCTCATCTTTATAAAAAGCAGGAAGGTAAGTGGTATCTAAATAAGTAAATATAGTTGGTAGGGAGCGGAAGTTACTCAGCGATTTTGTTCCAGAAAGCAGTTGATAAAAATCAGCACTACGAGCAAGAACGGCCGCACCATAACCTGTTGTATAAGGCGTATTTGTATGTTGAATAAAAGAACCATCTGCATAAAAACCATCGCCGGAAGTTACTGGCATGTAAGCGCGTTTCACCATATCAGCCCCAAGGTTGATTTTAGACTGGTCGTTACCAAGGACACCGCGCAATGTTATGACGAAACTTTTATCGACACGGTTAGCACCAGTTCCTACATCTTTGGCATTGGCTGCTTTTGGTTCAAAGTAGTCGATTGTCTTTAAATATTTTTGTAAAGTGGCGTTTGGAATATCTGCTTTCATCAAAGTAAAGACATTTACAAGTGAGATTGGTGTGCCAATTTGGAAATCATACCAGTTTTTATCTGTTCTAGCCGTTTTTTCGTTATAAATATTGGTATACAACCAATTAAGAGAATAGAGAATATCCTGTTTTAAAGCAGCATTACGATAATAGGTTGAGTTAGGCGTTTGATATAAAGTTGCCATCTTTTCAATGTTAAGAGCAATCATTGTCATTTGTGTAGGGCTAGTTTTCCAGGCTGTTATATTTGAAAAGAGATAGTTTTTCTTGGGATCTTTATTTAGCTTAGAAAGCACGCTTTGTTGTAGAGCCTTCTCTTTTTCGTTCAAAGTTAGTTTTAAAGCAATATTGGAAGTGGGGAAAGCTTTACCAGTCAAAGATACCTTCCAATTATTTAGTGACATATTTTGTTCTGCAACAGTTTGTGCAAATGTTTTATCGCCTATAGCGAGTACCAAGAATAATGCTAGCAGAAGAGCAACAACATATTTTTTCATGGTAACGACACCTCCATTTTCATATTTTCGACACATTTTTTCGTTAAAAGTACGTTTATTTACTAGTTACCCATAAAAATGCGATGAAAAACACAAAAAAAGTCGAATAGACATAAAATAGACACAATTTGATAACGGATTCATACTATAAAAGTTAAAAATATTACTTTTTAATCTAGCGTGAAATTAGGTCATTTTATATTAATAAGTTAAAAATATTACTTTTTTTATATTTACTATAAAATTTTTTTTGCAATATCACAATTTTATTAGATAGCGCCATTTTTTAATGAACGCAAAAAAACTGCTGAATCCCAGCAGTTTTTCTTAATAAACTATTTAATTTTTCCCAGATCTAAGATGATTTTGATTGCAAATAACAAGATAATAAGCGGTAAAAAGACGCCACCTAGCTGGCCGCTGAAGATACTATTCGCTGCGGATAAGATAACGAATACACTTAGCGCAAAATAGAGCATTTTGGGAACAAGGATTCCTTTTCTTAATTTGGAATAGTTGTTGAACAGCAGTAAGGCGAATATAGCGTAAAGTATACAGAATAAAGAGGCTAAGATTCGAGCAATTTTTAAGGCATGGATGGCGTCCGCCTTAACGCCTTCTGTAGACAAGTTAAAAAGAACAAACACACCTAACAAAGTAAATATTGCGAACAGCGAACAAATGATTGCGAGCGTCAGCGTCATCCAACGAGGGTTCGTCAACCGAGCCCGCAAAATAGCTTTTTCGTCTAGTTGGTTTTCCATTTTTACAGTAGCTCCTTCAAATAAGATTTATATTCCTATTTGAATGTAACATATATGAGCCAGATTATAAAGTTCTTATGTGACGTTTTGCACTAAAAAAATACATAGAAATAGGCCACCAAACAACGACGAAAATCGGATAAATCGCCCAAATTACGTCTGGCGAGAAAGCCCAATTCATCCCAATCACAAAAGCGCTAATCCAGATACTTGCTTGGATCGAAAAAGCAAAAAAGTTTCTGTGTTTGGCATGGTATAGCGATAAAGGCCACCAACCAATAGCGAAAATAATCGCGATTATCCAAGGATAACTTGGCGAGCAAGCTAGATTAAGCAAGGCATAATAAATAATCGTTGTCGTAGCACCAATCACTGCGGCAGTCATCGTGTCCGCCTTTTTTCCGAAAAACGTAAAAACTGGCCAGAAAACGAGCGGGTAAAGAGCATATAAAACCCAAAGCACTTCTGGCGACTCACGCAAGTTAATGACAGTTAGCAAAATAATGAAGACAAAACTAGTGAAAAAAGCGAACTGCGTTAAATTTTGGCGGTAGACGAAATACATCGACAAAGGCCATAGAAGAAGGACGATACATGGATAGATGCTCCAATCAAGCGTTGGTGTGAGGAAAAAATTCAGCATGACCAGAAAGAACATACAAATCGCGCTCCCGACAATGGAAAAGCTCACTAACCCCTTCAATTCATGACCTCCCCTTGCACACGCAGGCATCTAAAGTACATTGCAAGCGGCCACCAAACAATCGCAAAAGCTGGAAAAACGACCCAAAGAACAGTCGGCGTATAATAAATATTAATGAAAAGAAGCAAGCCAATGATAAGCGCGGCTCCAACAAGTGAAAATTGAAAATGCGTCCAAGCAAGGTACGACTTAGGCGGCTTCACACGATGCTCAGCCAGCTCCATTCGCAAATCCGTCAAATCGCCAAGCTCAACAATTGCTTTATTAATCGCATCCTCCTCCGATTTCCCATTAGCTATCAAGACATCAACCTTATCCTCCAACCCCCGAAGAATCTCCTCTTTCATGAACAAACTCTCATCCGTCACTGGGATATCACTAAATAACCCCTCGACATGTTTTTTAATAGTTATCATATTTAAACCCTCCAAAATATTCAAAAATACAACTGCGCGCACAGTATTCTATCTGATAGAGTAATAATAACACGGATTACTCTATGTGTCAAAGTAATTGTTGGCGCTCTTACGAAGAGAAGTATCCTGAGTTAGAGCGCCAATATGCATGAGAGCGAAGCGAGCATGTAATCCATGCGTAGCAATA